>NZ_BADY01000149.1:0-2251 GCF_000241185.1 Pseudoalteromonas sp. BSi20495 | reverse complement strand
GCTAATTAGCTCCTTTTTTTATGTGTAACGACTTTTTATTAACTAACTATTAATCAGCTTCGTTTTCGTCTTGGTTGTGTATTTCTAAACCTGAAGACATCGCACTTTCGCGGGTGCTTTTTGCAGAATCGTTACGTAGCTTATCAATACGATTTAAATAGTTTTGATCAATATCGCCTGTAATATATTGGCCATCAAATACTGACGTTTCAAACTTAGTAATTTCAGGATTTTCTTGGCTAACCGCAGCAATTAAATCTTTTAGCGATTGAAAGATTAAACCGTCAGAACCAATACTTGCATTAATATCTTCTACTTCACGTCCGTGAGCAATAAGCTCAGCTGCTGAAGGCATATCAATACCATACACATTAGGGAAGCGTATTTCAGGCGCTGCTGATGCAAAGTAAACGTTTTTAGCGCCAGACTCTCGGGCCATTTCAACAATTTGTGCTGATGTTGTACCACGCACAATTGAGTCATCAACCAATAATACGTTTTTACCTTTAAACTCACGATCAATTGCATTTAGCTTTTGACGTACTGACTTTTTACGCATCTCTTGACCAGGCATGATAAACGTACGACCAATATAACGGTTTTTAACAAAGCCTTGGCGGTATGGTAAATCAAGCACACGTGCGATTTCCAGTGCTACATCACATGACGTTTCTGGGATTGGGATAACGACATCAATATCTTTGTCAGCCCATTCACGTGCAATTTTTTCGCCTAGTTTAGTCCCCATGTTTACGCGTGTTGCATACACAGACATACGGTCTATTGTTGAATCAGGACGTGCAAAATAAACGAATTCAAAAATACATGGCGAGTAAGATGCCTTATCAGCACAACTAAGCGAATGAAATTCACCTTCTTCTGTAACATATATAGCTTCGCCAGGCGCAACATCACGGATAAACTCAAAGCCATCAGGCTTTAACGCAACGCTCTCTGAGGCAAACATGTATTCCGTACCCTTTTCGGTTTCGCGTTTACCAAATACAAGTGGGCGAATACCATTGGGGTCGCGAAAAGCAACAATACCGTGACCGATGATCATAGCAATTGTTGCATAACCACCGCTTACTTTATTATTTACTTCGGTTACCGCAGTAAAAATATCTTCAGGGTCTAAATGCAACTTATCAGATTTGCTTAATTCATGTGCCATAACATTAAGTAAAATTTCAGAGTCTGATGTTGTATTAACATGACGACGTGCTTCTGAGAATAACTGCTCTTTTAAAGTTTCTGCATTAGTAAGGTTACCATTATGGGCAAGCGCTATACCAAACGGTGAGTTAACATAAAAAGGCTGTGCTTCAGATGAGCTTGAAGATCCTGCGGTAGGATAACGCACATGGCCAAGACCAATTGTACCTTGTAGTCGTTTCATATGACGAGTGTGAAAGGCATCTTTCACTAAGCCATTTGCTTTGCGTAAGCTAAACGTATTATTCTCAATGGTAATGATACCCGCGGCATCTTGACCACGGTGCTGCAAAACAGTTAAGCCATCATAAATCGCCTGGTTAACAGGAGATGTTCCGACTATTCCAACGATACCACACATGTAATTTATCCTCGCCGATTAACGGTTTACTGAATTTAAAAAGCTCGAGTTGTTTTCTAGGTACGAAAAGAACCATTCAACAACAAAGCCAAATTCTGGAATCAAAATAGAATTGCCCCACCAGTGCGTATTGGGTGCACCAGTAAAAGCATCAAGAAAGAAGAGTAACGCGCTCACGACCAACACGCCTCGTAGAGCACCAAACACTATGCCAAAAACACGGTCGGTACCCGATAAACCAGTACGATGTACAAGCTCACCTAAAATATAGTTTAGTAAACCGCCTAACAGTAGCGTCGCAAAGAATAATATGGCTATGGCCGCAGCATTTCTTAAAAGGGGTTCAGAAATGGTTGTTAGGAAGGAAGCTAAATATTGGTAAAACAAGCTAGAGATGATAAAGGCGCCAGCCCATACCGCTAATGACATTGCTTCTTTTACAAAGCCGCGTATTAAACCGATGATGGTAGACAGTGCAATGATGCCAATAATGGCGTAATCAACCCAGATCATAAGAACCAATTAGTCGCTAATTTGGGGCGCATTCTATACCCAAACATCGTTAGTATGCAAGTTTAAACGGGAGAATACTGGGTTGTAGTCAATACAAAAAATTAACATTTTAGAATGGGTATTGCGGGCGAGTGATAATCATAAAAACAAATATTAATAAAT
>NZ_BADY01000150.1:0-145 GCF_000241185.1 Pseudoalteromonas sp. BSi20495 | reverse complement strand
GGCTTAATGCCAGTCAGTTAACAGCTGACTGGCGTTTTTTATTGGGGTATTTACTGGGTTTTGGTTTCACACTTCTCGGATACGCCCGCTCCTGTTTTATCGGTAATATGTGATGTTCAACTTGAGCTTGTAATTGCTCTATTGA
>NZ_BADY01000151.1:0-102 GCF_000241185.1 Pseudoalteromonas sp. BSi20495 | reverse complement strand
CTGCGGGAGCTTGAGTTTGTAAAAAGCGAACCGACGACCTTCGCTTACTTGTGCAAAGTGTTTTACGCAGTAACAGTGGATTTAAATTTATAATAATTTATT
>NZ_BADY01000152.1:0-16865 GCF_000241185.1 Pseudoalteromonas sp. BSi20495 | reverse complement strand
CCTTTTTTGTATTTGTTAAGTAAACTTAAATCAGTGATTATACCAATTGCATTAAATTATTGTTCTATTATAGCGATAAGAAAATAGCTCAATAACAAGGCTAAAATTATGATACATAGTTGTTCTATATAAATAATTTTTAACGTAGTTAGTGAGTTATTTAATACGCTAGAATGCTCATGTTTTTAATAAAATTGGTATTACTGTTTAATTTTACTAATTACTTTTGATGTTGAGCACCCATCTAAAAATTCAAGCACTTCAACTTTTCCGCCATGGCGAAGTACATGCTCAGCACCCGCTATTTGATCTACAGTGTAATCTCCACCTTTAACTAAAATATCCGGGCTTATCTGCTCAATTAATTTAGCGGGAGTATCGTTTTCATCTAAGCTACCAAACGGAATAACCCAATCAACTGATGAAAGTGCACTAAGTACCATTGCACGCTCATCTAGCGGGTTAACAGGGCGTTCTGCCCCTTTTAAACGCGTAATTGATTCATCATTATTTAATCCAACAACGAGCCTATCGCCTCGTGCTTTAGCTTGCGCTAAATAACGTACATGCCCGGCATGTAAAATATCAAAACAGCCATTAGTGAATACAATGGTTTCGCCGTTTTGTTTTGCAAATTCAATATGCTGAAGTACATCATCAAATGGTGTTTGGTAATGCTCACCCGTAGTATGTAAATACTGACCAAGCTTGCGGCTTAGCTCTTCTGGCGAGACAGTTGCAGCCCCAAACTTACTCACAACGATACCTGCGGCTAAATTAGCAATTTCGACAGCATCTTTAGGTTCCATGCCCGCGCCAAGCATAACAGCGAGTGTAGCTATAACCGTATCACCAGCCCCGGTTACATCGCTTACTTCAAGCTCTTGCGCTGCAAAATCAAATTTTTCAGCTGCACTAATAAGCGACATACCTTGCTCAGAACGCGTAAGTAACATGGCTTTAATGCCATTTTTGCTTATTAAATCACGCGCACTTGCTGCTAAAGCTGCTTCTGAATCGGTTTGACCACCCGCTAACTTAAACTCATGTAAGTTAGGTGTAATGTAATCAGCACCTTCATATAAATGCAAATCTGGCGATTTAGGGTCGATTAAAACCGTTTTTCCCGCGCCCTTAGCAAGGCTTACCATCTCTTTAATTAAGCTTAAAGATCCTTTGCTGTAATCAGAGAACACAATAAAATCGTATTCATCAAGTACCAACTCTAAGCGGTTTAACAAAAGCTGGCTATGCTGCTCAGTAAATGTTTCTTCTAAATCAAGACGAACCAGTTGTTGGTGGCGGCTAATAACACGCATTTTTGAAATAGTCGGTAAATCACATACACTGACTAATTGTGAGCTTATTTTTTCACCTTTTAGGATGGTCTCTAAAATTTGCCCGCTTTCGTCCTCACCAATTAAACCCAGTAAGCCAACTTTTGCATCTAACCGCGCTATATTTTTTGCAACGTTAGCTGCGCCGCCCGCTTTGTCTTCAAACTTACTTACTTTAACAACAGGGACTGGCGCTTCTGGTGAAATACGCCCGGTATCACCGTACCAATAACGGTCTAGCATTACATCGCCAACAACTAATATGCGTGCCGCTGATAAGTTTTTTAATAACGATAAATCCATTACTGCTGCTCCGCAACAACCATA
Source organism: Pseudoalteromonas sp. BSi20495 (assembly GCF_000241185.1). Lineage (NCBI taxonomy): Bacteria > Pseudomonadati > Pseudomonadota > Gammaproteobacteria > Alteromonadales > Pseudoalteromonadaceae > Pseudoalteromonas > Pseudoalteromonas sp. BSi20495. The sequence continues at coordinate 15,201 of NZ_BADY01000152.1, read as the reverse complement.
TCCATGGCTTCACATAACCAGTGACCTATAAACATGTGAGCTTCTTGAATACGTGCTGTTTCGTCATTTTTTATAATGATAGGTAACTTAGCAATATCTTTTACTTTACCGCCATCACGCCCCGTTAGTGCCACGGTAAAAGCACCTAGTTTATTTGCAGCCTCTAATGCTAAATTAATATTATTACTAGTACCTGATGTGGTTAAACCAATAACTAAATCTTCTGGCTTACATAGCGCTTGAACTTGGCGTTCAAATACCGTATCAAAGTGATAATCGTTGCTGTGCGCTGTTAAAATTGAGGTGTCAGTGGTCAATGCCATAGAGGCAAGCGGACCACGTTCCAATTTATAACGCACTACAAATTCTGCTGCTAAATGCTGCGCATCGGCTGCACTACCGCCGTTGCCAAACCAAACAATCTTGCCACCAGCTTGTAATGCACTATGACATGCCTCTAACAGTTGCATAGATTCTTGATGATAAGCTTCCATCGTTTCAAATAATGCTTGATGACGGTTTAATGTTTCAACGTAGCTAGTTGCCACTGAATCGATAATTGACATGAAAAAATTCCTCTTGGAACTGAAATGGCAGGAAAAATTAAATTCATTATTTCATAATTTTATTTAATTGTGTGTATTTTATCGGGTTATAACTGAACCCAGACCATATTTTATAACGAGTCTGTTTAGAAAACGGCTATTTCACGGTAAACTAACGCCACTTCCCTTTAAGAAAGATCAGTATGGCACGCATTTTTTACTCATTCGCATTAATTATTATTAGCCCACTGATTGTATTTTATCTCTATATTTTACGAGGTAAAAAAAACCAAGGCTATCGTGCACACTTTAAAGAGCGCTTTGGGTTTGTCGGTAAGTCTTTGTTTACGGTTAAAACTAAACCTTTAGTTTTTCATTGTGCTTCTGTTGGTGAGGTACTTGCCGCAACGCCACTTATTAAAGCTTTGCAAAAAGCGCATCCAAACTTAAATATACTTATAACCTGTAATACTCCAACAGGCAGAGAGCAAATACTTAGCCAGTTTAAAAATACTGTAGCGTGTAGCTATTTACCAATCGATTTTCCGTTTGCGACAGCCAGATTTTTAAAGCGTATAAAACCACAGGCATTATGTATTTTAGAAACTGAGCTATGGCCAAATTTAATGGCGATAAGCCACAAAAAAAACATACCAGTACTTGTCATCAATGCAAGACTCTCTGAAAAGTCACAGCAAGGCTATCAAAAGGTCGCTAAATTAACGCATATTATTATGCGCTCAATTACGGTACTTGCGAGTCACAATAAAACAGATGCTAAACGCTTTATTGAACTTGGTCTTGAAGCTTCAAAAAGCCATGTAACAGGCTCAATAAAATTTGATATAACACCAAGTGCAGATCAACTAGCTAAAGTACTCAACCTTAAACAGCTTTATAGTAGTAATGAACGCTTTGTATGGGTGGCAGGCTCAACACATCCTGTTGAGCATGAGCTGGTACTTTTAGCCCATCAAGAATTACTAAAAAAGCAACCGAACGCATTACTTATAATTGCCCCGCGCCATCCAGAGCAATTTGACAAAGTGGCAGAGCTTTTAACGCAAAGCCCACTTAGCTTTAGCCGTCGTAGCCAAAATAACTATAATAATGAGCAAGTACTTCTTGCTGATACGCTTGGTGAATTACAGTTTTTATATGGCGCTGCAAATGTGAGCTTTATTGGTGGCAGCTTAATTCGCAGAGGTGGGCATAACCCACTGGAATCAGCAGCGTTTTCGGTAGGTGTAATAACAGGTCCACACACATACAATTTTGACCATGTTTATCCCGAGCTAACAAAGCTCAAAGGTGCTGTAGTGGTTAATAGTAACGACGAACTCGCAAAGCAGCTTATAACGTTTAGCCAAAACACAAAAGCGTGCCAAACCTTAGGTATTAAAGCTGCGCAATGCGTAACTAAAAACCAAGGTGCTATACAAAAAACACTTAACATTATTAATCAATATTTAGAGCCAAAACCGTGACCAACATAGCTATAAGCCAAACCCGTGAATGGGTGTCATCTGTTATTGTTAAATATAACTTTTGCCCATTTGCACGTAAAGAAGTAGAAAATAACTGTATTCATTACATAGTAAGCTCTGCAACGAGCATGGATGATGCTGTAATGGATATGCTTGAGCAATGTGTTGAGCTTGACCGTGAACCAGAGCGCGAAACAACCCTTATCATGTTTGACAATGGCTTTAGTGACTTTGAAGACTTTTTAGACTTGGTCGATTTAGCTAATGCACTTTTAGTCGCGCAAGGCTTTGAAGGTAAGTATCAAATCGCTAATTTTCATCCTGATTACGTATTTGCTGACAGTGATGAAACCGATGCCGCAAACTACACAAATAGAGCGCCCTTTCCTACATTGCATTTAATCCGCGAAGCAAGTATGAGCGAAGCACTTGATAGTTATAACGAGCCTGAATCTATTCCTGAGCATAATATAAATTTAGCAAGGCGTAAGGGGATTGATTTTTGGCAGCAGTTACTTAAAGGCTGTAAAAAACCGAGCGCTTAAATGCTCGGTTTTATTTTGGTTTGTACAAAACTTTGTGCAAAATAAAGCAATAACTAACGCTTATTTTTTAACCCAGTTACCATTTACTTCAACGTAATGACCACTTTGGGTTTTTTCAATTGTTTTAGCAGCAGCAAGTGCTTCTACTTGTGAAAGCGACAAGTTATTCTTTTTAGCGAGCTTTAAGTACTGCGCTTTACGCTTTGCATTTATGTCATCAACAACGGCTTTTGCCTCTGCGTTTTGTACAACAAGCCCTAAATAACCAGAGCTATCTTCACCTACTAAACCTTGGTTTTTAGCGTCATCAAGGCTAATAGCCCAAGCAGAGAAAGACATACATACTGCACTAACTAACGTAATAATATTTAATTTTTTCTTCGTATTCATGTTCAAGCTCCTTAAAATAACTCACTGTCGTCACTAAATAAATTGTCGAGTTCTTTATCTACTTTTACGCGAATTTCGTGATCGACCTTCACATTTAAATTAATAGTAATGGGCTCTTTAGCAGACACCTCAACACGATGCGTGCAAGCACTGAGTGCACTAATAGCACTCAGCGCGAGCAGTACTTTTATCAATAACGACTGTCTCATTATTAGTTTCCTTTTTGTGAGTATTGTTGCTCAACTTTTTGTGTAATTTCGTCACTTAAACGCAGTGCACGTAAAAGTGTAAATACGTTTTCTTCGTGGTTATAATTAAAGTTAACCTGCTGCTGCTCTGCTTTATTATAGCCTTGCAAATTAACCCCTAGTTTTAACCAACCATCGTTTTTTAGTGCCACACTGCTATTAAGTTTTTGAATATCTAAATTAGTTAATAGCCCTAAAACAGGTTGTAACTCTTGCTGTTGCTGCATTACTGAATCAAACGCGGCATTATTGGTAATTTTTAAATTACCTGTTCCTTGGCTAAATAAGCTACCGTCAATTATTTCAATTTTTCCACTATCAAAGTGAACCGGTAAAGACCCCGCCAAGCGTCCCGTTAATACAATGCCCGACTTATCGTCGAGTGTAACAAGTTTACTTGCATCAATATTTTCAAACTTAACATTAGCAACTTGGTTTGGCTTCCCTACTGTGTAGCTATCTAATGAAAACTCACCACCAAACACACTTCCTTTTACATCATTTATAAGCGCGGTATTACTACTCACTTGCCACTGCCCTTCAACCGCTTTAACTACAGCACCTGCTCTAAACTCATTTAAATTAAAGGTAGTTGGTTTTACATTAAGCTTACCTGAATTATATTCCCCGCTAAATGTACTGCTTAAATCGCTCGCAAGGTAATCGTTATACAATGCACTTGTATGACTAATCCCTATATTGAACAGTGCATTTTGTAAGTTTATATCGCCACTAATATAGCCATTAAATTCGCCCTCTGTTAACTGTGCAAGTGGCTCAAATTGACTAATAAACGCATTTAACGACAGCGCACTTTGTTCAGGAATAACCACTTCAAATGGATGAGCTTGCGACGACATATGATGATTTATCACTAACTCAACATCGTTTATAAATGCGTGATGCGTGGCTTTTAGTGCACGGCTTTGCAAGCCCGTAGACTCTACTTTTATATTATTAAGTTTTATGTCGGGGCTATTAACAGCCTTTATATTCGTTTTTGCTGTTAGATCAGCAAATAACTCACCTACGCCTAAATTAGCATTTGCTGTTAATGTGTTACTTATATCTGTGACTTTAAATTCTTTATATTCTGCGCTTTTTAATTGCTGAGTTAACGCTACCTCTGCGTTTAACTGTTTATCCATTTTTGCTGTTAAATCACCTTGGTATTGCACTGCACTTATATCAAACGCATCTACACTATTAAGCGTTAATTTAGCATTTATAAGCCCAATTGGTTTTGAGTCTATAAACTCACTTATATTAAAGTGACCAATAAGGCTAAGCCCATCCGCTGTTGCGGGTACAAACTCAGGTAAATTTTCAAGCATAACGGCGTAATCGCCTTTAATCGCAGCGCCAGATAACTGAGCATTAACGTTAATATTATTTATATCGGGTGTATTTATTTGAGCTGATAAAGTTGACTGTAAGTCTTCAAATGGAGATGTAATATTTAGTGTTGTATCTGTTATTAAAATATCAAATTGCTTATCGCCCACGCTTACCAAATTAATTGCAGGTACACTGAGCTCACTAGCCTCTAAGCGAATTGATTGAGGGAGTTTAAGTTGCCAATTTAAAGGAACTTGTTTGCTAATAAAGCCTGCATATTCACTTGGTGGAATTAACTCAGTACAGCTTGGTGTTAAATTAATTTTGTTATTAAGCAAATCGGTATTAAACATTAACGCTTGGCTATTTAAATTAAAACGCGTCGCCAATTTACCAGTGGTTAATACGTTAACTTTGCACTGCTCATACGTGTGAGCAAACTGGGAGCTAATATCGCCATTTAACTCAAGTTCTATACCATCAAAGCTAAATGCTTGCTGAGTATTAAAGTTAAAATCTGCTATTAATGTATTTTTAGTGTTTATAACGTGCTTTAAAAAAGTGTCATTAATTTCAAACTGACCCCTTACTTTATTAGCAGTCAAAATTGCACTTGCGTTTATATCACCTGAGACATTAAATTTATTTAGTTCGGGTTCTAATATGCTTATTTTAAGTGGCTTATTGAGCTCATCATTTTTTACTACAAGCTGTTTAATATTGATTAATGGGCGATTTAAGGGAAGTGCTAAACCGAGATTTTTAGCAAGCTGATTAGCGTTATCACTTTTAGGGAGTGGATTAACTGTTAGCACTGCATTTTCAATATCTACACGCTTTGTATTTGCAGTAATACCAGTAAGTTGTAATTGTTGATTTTGATAATTTAAACACACTCTGTCAGCATGAATATTTAGTTCAGACGTGATTGAAAAATCAAGGCAGTTTAATGTGACACCCGCTTTTTCGAGCTCAGGCGCTATAACCCACTGTAATAAAGGCAAGCGAAATACATAACCAAGCAGTAAGGTACTTAGTAATACAGCTCCAACAATTAAACCAATTCGCTTAAACATACTATCCTTAAATGCTTTGTGCTTTTAGCTATACTAATACTAACCTGCATAAATCTTTGATCAATTTAACGAATTAAATTGCACTATAACGTCGTTAAAAGTTTTTTATTTAGAACAACTAGATATAAAACTTTTGCCTAGTTCTAGCGTAATTTTTTTAACGTTAAATAGACCCCATATATAAGCAGATTGGTATAATCAAAAAAGGCTGCACAATGCAGCCTTTTTTATTTTACAGTAAGATTATGAATCTAACTTGTATAAACGTAAATATAATTAACCTACGTTTTTACGTGCGTTACGGAACATACGCATCCACGGGCTATCCTCGAGCCACTCATCTGGGTGCCAAGAGTTGGCAACGCTTCTGAATACACGTTCTGGATGCGGCATCATTACAGTGGCACGACCATCAGTTGACGTAATACCTGTAATACCTTCTGGAGAACCATTAGGGTTAGCTGGGTACTGCGTTGTAGGGTTACCGTAGTTATCTACAAATTTAACCGCTACAGTGCCGCTATCAAGCGCCGCTTTAGTAGCTGCATCGTTTGCAAACTCAGCATGACCTTCACCATGAGAAACCGCTATAGGCATACGCGAGCCAGCCATTCCATTAAAGAACACAGACGGATTCTCTTGTATTTCTACTAAACTAAAGCGTGCTTCAAAACGCTCTGATTTATTAGTTACAAAGCGCGGCCAATGTTCAGTGCCAGGGATCAACTCTTTTAACGTTGATAACATTTGGCAACCGTTACATACACCTAAGCTGAAAGTATCTTCACGGTGGAAGAAGTTTTGGAACTGATCGCGTGCCATGTCGTTAAACAAAATAGACTTAGCCCAACCTTCACCCGCACCAAGTACGTCACCGTATGAGAAACCACCACAGGCCACTAAACCTTTAAATTGCTCTAGTGTTAAACGACCTTCTAAAATGTCGCTCATGTGCACATCAACAGCAGCAAAACCTGCGCGATTAAACGCTGCCGCCATTTCTAAATGAGAGTTAACACCCTGCTCACGTAAAATAGCCATTTGCGGTTTAGCACCGGTTGCAATGTATGGTGCAGCTATATCTTCGTTTAAATCAAAGTTAAGTTTTACGTTTAAGCCTGGATCTTTTGCATCAAATTTAGCATCAAACTCTTGCTTAGCACACTCAGGGTTATCACGGCGTGCTTGCATTTGATACGTTGTTTCAGCCCAAATAGTACGAAGCTCAGTACGCGTATGATTAAGTACCGTATTTTCGCCACGGTTAAATATAATCGTATCGTCACTGTTAAGCGTGCCAATGTTGTGGCTAATTGCTGCTATACCATGTTGTTCAAACACCGCATTCACTGCATCTAAATCAGCATTTGCAACTTGAATTACGGCACCTAGCTCTTCGTTATAAAGCGCTTCAATGTCTGAACCTGTTAAAGCTGCTAAATCAACCGTTACACCGGTATGACCCGTAAACGCCATTTCAGCTACTGTGGTAAATAAACCACCGTCTGAGCGGTCATGATAAGCAAGTAACTTACTATCAGCCACAAGCGCTTGCATTGCGTTATAAAAGCCTTTTAATAACTCTGGGCTATCAACATCAGGGGTTACATCACCCAATTGCTTATAAACTTGCGCAAGGCTTGATGCGCCCATGCGGTTTTTGCCCGCACCTAAATCAATTAATATAAGCGATGTATCGCCTTTATCTGTGCGCAGTTGTGGTGTTACTGTTTTACGTACGTCGTCAACACGACCAAACGCAGTTATAACCAGTGAAAGCGGCGATGTTACTGACTTCTCTTGTGAGTCACCTTCATCTTTCCATGTCGTTTTCATCGACATAGAATCTTTACCTACTGGAATCGTTAAACCAAGCGCAGGACAAAGCTCTTCGCCTACGGCTTTAACAGCTTCATATAAACCAGCATCTTCACCTGGGTGACCCGCTGCTGCCATCCAGTTTGCCGATAACTTAATGTTTTCAAGGCTACCGATGTTTGCACAGGCAATATTAGTTAACGACTCAGCTACAGCTAAACGAGCAGATGCACCGTAATTAAGTAATGCAGCCGGAGTACGCTCACCGAGTGACATAGCTTCACCGTGGTAAGTATCATACGTTGCCGCAGTTACTGCACAGTTAGCAACAGGTACTTGCCAAGGACCGACCATTTGATCGCGCGCTACTAAACCCGTAACTGAACGATCGCCGATTGTTATTAAGAATGTTTTTTCTGCAATGGTAGGTAAACGCATTAAGCGCTGCGCTGCATCTGCTGCATTTATTGATGTGATATCAAGCGCTTTGCCAACAACTTGCTTTGACGTTACATCGCGGTGCATTTTAGGTGCTTTACCTAATAATACGTCCAGCGGCAAATCAACAGGGTTATTTTCAAAATGGCTGTCTGACACCGTTAAGTGAGGTTCAGCGGTTGCTTCACCAATAACAGCGTACTGGGCACGTTCACGCTTACAAATTGCTTCAAAGCGGTCAAAGTCCTCTACGCCAACAGCGAGTACATAACGCTCTTGTGATTCATTACACCAAATTTCGTGTGGTGCCATGCCTGGCTCATCGTTAGGGATGCTACGTAATTGGAACTTACCACCACGTCCGCCATCATTAACAAGCTCAGGAAACGCATTTGATAAACCGCCAGCACCTACATCGTGGATGAATGCAATTGGGTTTTCATCACCTAGCTGCCAACATTTATCGATAACTTCTTGGCAACGACGTTCCATTTCTGGGTTTTCGCGCTGTACTGAAGCAAAGTCTAAATCTTCATTTGACTGACCAGAGGCCATGCTCGATGCAGCACCACCGCCTAAACCAATGTTCATTGCAGGTCCGCCTAGCGCAATTAATTTAGCGCCTACAGGAATATCACCTTTTTGAACATGATCAGAGCGAATATTACCTAAACCGCCGGCAAGCATAATTGGTTTATGGTAACCACGTACTTCTTCACCGTTATGGCTTGTTACTTTTTCTTCGTAAGTACGGAAGTAGCCTAACAAGTTAGGACGACCAAACTCATTATTAAATGCAGCGCCACCTAGTGGACCTTCTGTCATTATATCAAGTGCGTTTACGATACGACCCGGCTTACCAAAATCGCTTTCCCACGGTTGCTCGTAACCTGGAATACGTAAATTTGATACAGTAAAGCCAACTAAGCCAGCTTTTGGCTTAGAGCCACGACCAGTTGCGCCTTCATCGCGAATCTCACCACCAGAACCTGTAGCCGCACCTGAGAATGGCGCAATAGCTGTTGGGTGGTTATGCGTTTCAACTTTCATTAGTATTTCAATGTCTTCTTGATGATACGCATATTCACCTTGCGCATTTGGGAAGAAGCGACCCGCTTTTGAGCCTTTCATTACTGCCGCGTTATCTTTATACGCCGACAATACATTTTCAGGATTTAACTCAAACGTATTTTTAATCATTTTAAACAGCGATTTTGGCTGCTCTTTACCATCGATTGTCCAGTCAGCATTAAATATTTTATGGCGACAATGCTCTGAGTTCGCTTGTGCAAACATAAACAATTCGATGTCGTTAGGGTTACGTCCTAACTTTGTAAAATTTTCTACTAAGTAGTCTATTTCGTCATCAGCAAGCGCAAAGCCTTGCTCAACATTGGCTGTTGCTAGTGCTTCACGTCCACCACCTAAAATATCGACAGACGACATTTGGCGTGGGGCATCACTGCGAAACAGCTGAGCCGCATCTTCAAGTTCATTGTGTGTGGCTTCAGTCATGCGGTCGTGCAATAACGCAGTTACTTGTACAAGTTGTTCTGCGTTTAAATCACCTTCAACATAATAAGCAATACCGCGTTCAACACGGTGAACCTGCTTTAAACCACAGTTGTGGGCGATGTCGGTAGCTTTAGATGCCCAAGGTGAAATGGTACCTGGGCGAGGTGTAACAAGTACAAGTTTGCCAGCTGGGGTATGCTCAGCAATAGTTGGACCGTAAGTTAATAGTTTTTCAAGCTTGGTTTGCTCAGAGCTACTCAACGGCGATGTTAAATCGGCAAAGTGAGCATACTCGGCGTATACGTTAGTGACTGGAAGTTGCGATTGTTGGCAACGCGCTAAAATTTTATTAACTCTGAACTCTGAAAGTGCTGGTGCACCACGAAGGATCAACATAGGTAATTTCATCCGGGGTTAGGGATTGAACGATATTTTAGGCACGCATTATAGTCCAATTAGCATTCAGATTTAACTCAAAATTACGCTTTTCATAAAATTAACTTTTTAGCTTTATTTATAGCCTCTTTTGGTTAATAAAATAAAAGGTAAAGTGACGCGATGGCTTAGTTTTGCTATAACGGTGGCTGGCGAGTTTAAGGGGCACTCAATGTTCAAAGAAAAACTAATAATAATCATTACTTTAGTTATGCTGTTATGTGCATGTGATATGCAAGAGCAGCCAACTCAACTCGCCCAAATAAAAGAACAAAACAAAATACGTGTGGGTACACTTGCAAGTGCTAGTAATTATTATCAAGCCGTTCAAGGTGAACAAGGCTTTGAATATGAGTTATCTCAAGCATTTGCTGAATATCTAGGTGTAGAGCTTGAAATAGTGCCATTTTTTAACTTATCCGATATGTTTGAACGCCTTGAAAGCGGTGATTTAGATTTAATTGCCTCAGGACTTACCTATAATAAAACCCGTGCAGAGCAATACCGTTATGGACCAACTTATCGCACAATTAGCCAAAAATTAGTTTATAAGCAAGGACGTGTTCGTCCTCGAGAGTTTGCCGACTTAGATGGCAACTTTACTGTTATCGCTAAAAGTAGTCATTCGCTTACTCTGCAAAAAATGAAAAAAAACAATCCAGATCTTACTTGGATAGAAAGCGAAGAGTTTGATGAAGAAGAACTACTTCAAGCGGTTATTGATGGCGAAATAGATTACACACTCGCTGATACACATACGCTATCGTTATTTCGCCGTTATCATCCAAATTTAAGTATCGGTTTTTCTGTTAGTCATAACGACCCGATTGCATGGATACTTAATAAATCAAAAGATGATTCTTTATACTCCTTATTAGTGCCATTTTTTGGCGATATAAAACAGAGTAATCAGCTCTACGTACTTGAAGAAAAATACTTTGGCCACGTGCGCCAATTTAACTATGTAAATACCCTTGCTTATATCGAAGCTATCAAAGAAACCTTACCAACATACCAACCATGGTTTGAACAATATGCTGGTAGCCTTGATTGGCGTTTATTAGCGGCACTTAGCTATCAAGAATCTATGTGGAATCCTCGCGCTAAATCGCCAACAGGCGTTCGCGGTATTATGATGCTAACCCGCAGTACAGCAAAACAAGTAGGTGTTACCAACCGCTTAGAGCCAGAGCAAAATATTCGCGGTGGTGGTAAGTATTTAAGTAAACTGATTAAGCGTATTCCTGATAGAATTCCTCAACCTGATAGAACATGGCTTGCACTAGCGGCTTACAATGTAGGTTGGGGGCACGTTAACGACGCGCGTATAATTACCGAGCAGCAAGGCGCAAGCCCTGATAAATGGGCTGATGTAAAAAAACGCTTACCGCTGTTAATTAAAAAGCGCTATTACCGTAAAACTCGCTATGGTTATGCGCGTGGCGATGTAGCGGTTAAATATGTTGATAATATTCGTCGCTATTACGATGCACTTGTTTGGCTAGATGAAAATAATGCCATTACAGAAAAACCTGAATCAATCGTAGAGCTAAGCACTGTAATCGAGCCAAAGCTAAACGTAACAAGTGAGATAAAAATTGAGGCAAGTGAAGCTCAAATACAAAAGCAACTACCTATAATTGAGCCCGAGCAGTCAAGTGAAAAAAATAACTAAGATTAATTTAGGTGTTTATTTTTGACCATATCTATAAGCGAAATTTAAGTAAATTAAATATCTGTTTACTTGTCATCAAATGATCACTAATGTGTGTTAATTGTATATCATTAATTTATAAGATATGCCTCGTGCCTTTCTCACTCTTGCATTAGGAGAAAACATGCTAAAACGTAGACGCACACAAAGATTAAAACGTAATGTAATTTATTCAACGGCCACACGTCGTCGTGTTATGTTGCGCAAACTGCACAAAAAGATTATCTGGCGTCGCCGAATGTTTGCTATGCAGCAAATGGTAGAGTCAGAAATATCCCCTGCGACTAATTAAAGATTAGTCGCATCACGAGCAGCTTTTTTAGCTGCTTTAATTTGTGCTCTTCTACGTTTAAAAAAATCTGAAATAGTATTGCCACACTGCTGTGCTAAAACACCACCACACACTTCAACTTGATGGTTTAACCTCGGTTCTTGTAATAAGTTCATAATTGAACCAGCAGACCCTGTTTTTTCGTCGGCTGCACCAAATACTAAACGCTTTATTCTGCTATGCACCAACATTCCTGCACACATAGAACAAGGCTCTAATGTTACGTACAGTGTACAATCTATTAAACGATAGTTGTTAAGCACTTTTCCTGCTTCTCGTACTGCGATCATTTCGGCATGGGCAGATGGGTCGTTATCGGTTATTGAACGGTTGTACCCTACTGAAATTAGCTGGTTATCTTTTACTACAATCGCTCCTACAGGGATTTCATCAAGCAACTCTGCCTGCTTTGCATACAAAAGCGCTTGCTCCATCCAGTAGGAATCATCAAATGGCTCGTTCATTCTTTCTACTTAAATAACTTTTTATGCTGTGATTATACCTAGTTAGCACTCTAAAGTGCGTCATTCATTACTTTATTGCAAAAATAAAACAATATTTACCCGTTTGTAATGGCTCACTCATGCTGATTTACGCTATAATCTCACGCTTTTTTTATTTAGCTCACAACACGGGTAGCAAATGAAATTTCCTGGACGCCGCAGGCATAAACATTATTTTCCAGTGGAAGCCAAAGATCCACTTACCAATCAACTTAACGCAACAGAGCGATTACAACGTAGTTATATTACGGGTATCGATCAGATCGTTGTTGATATAGAGGCAAAAGTTGATCAAGCTTTCCTTGACGAATTTCAACTACGTAGAGGTATGTCGCAAGTTATTGATAGCGACATAACAAACGCCTTATACGATCGTTTAAAATTAAACGATATGGTTGATTTTGAGTTTGCCGGTGGGACCATTGGTAACACTATGCACAACTACTCTGTACTTGCAGATGATCGCTCAGTTTTATTAGGCGTAATGAGCGAAAATATAAAAATAGGTAGCTATGCTTACCGCTTTTTATGTAATACCTCAAGCCGTGTAGATTTAAACTATCTTCAACCAGTAGATGGGCCTATAGGTCGTTGTTTTACATTAATTGATGAAACCGGTGAGCGTACTTTTGCAATAAGTGCGGGCCTAATGAATCACTTACGTCCTGAATCTATCGATAAAAACCTTATTGAAAATTCATCAGCATTAGTGATCAGTGCCTATCTTATGCGTACGCAAGGTAGTGAAACGATGACTGAAGCGACTATGCAAGCGGTAAAATACGCTAATGATGCAGGTGTGCCAGTTGTTCTTACACTCGGTACCAAGTTCTTAATTGAGCAAGACCCTACCTGGTGGGCAAACTTTGTTGAAAAGCATGTTGATATTCTTGCTATGAACGAAGAAGAAGGGTTAGCTATTACGGGTTTTGAAGACCCTCTCCTAGCTGCTGATAAAGCACTTGATTGGGTAGATTTGGTAATTTGTACTGCTGGCGAAAAAGGCTTATTTATGGCCGGCTACGTTGACGAAAATTTAAAGCGCGAAACCGAATACCCGTTATTACCAGGAGCAATACCTGATTTTAATCGATACGAATTTTCACGTGCTATGCGTAAAACCGAGTGTGATAAGCCTATAAGAGCATATAGCCATACAGCCCCATTCATGGGTGGACCTGACTCAATTAAAAACACCAATGGTGCAGGCGATTGTGCTTTAGCGGCTGTACTACATGACTTATCAGCAAATGTTTATCATAAACTTAACGTGGCAAACTCTGCTAAGCATCAGCAACAAGCTATTACTTACTCATCACTATCGCAAATTAGTAAATATGCCAACCGAGCTAGTTATGAAGTGTTAGTTCAGCACTCTCCTCGCTTATCTCGCGGTTTACCAGAACGCGAAGACTGCTTAGAACAGGTTTATTGGGAACAGTAAATAACGGTGGGAGCAAGTATTGCTCCCTCTCGATTTCCTAAAAAATAGAAATATCGAGCTTTTTAGATAGTAGTTCCAGCGCCGCAATTCCTGCTACCGAATTACCAAACGAATTAAGCCCTGGAGAATAAACAGCTACCGTAAACTTATTTGGTAACACGGCTAAAATAGTCCCTGACACTCCCGACTTACCTGGCATACCTACTCTGTAACCAAAATCCCCCGCAGCATCATATAAACCACTGGTAAATAAAAGCGAATTTAGCTGCTTATTTTGACGACTACTTAAAACACGATCGCCCGATCGATTATCAACACCTTTATTAGCTAAAAAATTATAAGCTTTGGCTAATTCAATACAGTTGAGCTCAATAGAACAAAAGTTAAAGTAAGACCATAAAACATCATCGACTTCATTTTCAAAATTACCAAACGACTTCATTAAATGTGCCATAGCAGCATTACGATGCCTAAATTCATACTCAGAATTAGCGACTTTTTTATCAATCACTATCCCTCTATTACCAGCTAACAACCTAAAGGTCTCGAGCATAGAGTGCATTGGTGCAGATAAGCGGCTGTACAACGCATCACACGTTACAATTGCGCCTGCATTTATGAAAGGGTTACGAGGAATCCCTTTTTCAAACTCAAGCTGTGTAAGCGAGTTAAAAGCAGTACCTGAAGGTTCCTTTCCAACTCGATGCCAAAGCTCATCACCATAACGTTGCAGTGCCATAGTAAGTGTCATAACTTTAGAAACTGATTGAATAGTAAAACGTTGGGAGCAATCCCCCGCACACACAGTCTCACCATCAGTTGTATAAATAGCAATAGAAAATTGCTCAGGATCGACCTCTGCTAGGGCCGGTATATAATCAGCTACTTTTCCTTGTGATAATAAAGGGCGTACTTCATGTGCTATTTCATCAAGCACCTTTTGATAATCAGCTGTAGGCAAACTAGACCTCTATATCATCATTCATAAAAATTGGATTTTAGCACGCGCGAATAGACGCAACTAGTTTTGTTGTTGAATTTAAAGGGGGATGTTTTTCTTAATTCCAAAAAGCAAAAAACCCGTCACATTGCTGTAACGGGTTTCTCTTAATTAAATCCTGGTAATGTCGTAGTGCCACAGCTGTGGAGAGGCACATAGCAAATGCTACACTATCTTTGTGTCGGGGCGTCCTTCTGCGGGGCTCGCCTTAGAACTATTTTATTTCGCCACTGAGTTCGGCATGGACTATTTACAAAATTCCAAAAAGCAAAAAACCCGTCACATTACTGTAACGGGTTTCTCTTAATTAAATCCTGGTAATGTCCTACTTTCACATAGCAAATGCTACACTATCATCGGCGCTGTTTCGTTTC
>NZ_BADY01000153.1:0-47170 GCF_000241185.1 Pseudoalteromonas sp. BSi20495 | reverse complement strand
ATTAAAGAGTCGTTGCTTATTTAGCTGTGAAGCTTACAGGGCGACGTTCTTTACGAGGACCGCTGCGCTTATCACCGCGTGCGCCGTCATCTTTATTAAAGCTGCGTTTCTTATCACCAGCTGGACGCTCAGAGCGTTCGCCACGTGGTTCAGCAGGGCCTTGATCAGTGGTAATTGTTAAGCCCATAGGGCGTTTACAAATAAACACTTTTTGGAAGTGATCAAGTACATCTTTAGGCATGTTTTGCGGTAATTGAACCGTGCTGTGATTGTCGTGTAGACGAATATCACCAATAAACTTGCTTGAGATGTCAGCTTCGTTAGCGATAGCGCCAACAATGTTTTTAACCTGAACACCATGTTCACGACCTACTTCGATACGGTAAGTATCCATAGGACCTGCATCACGGCTGTTACGTTCGCGAGGTTTACGCTCAGCGCGTTCACCACCACGTTCGCCGCCACGTTCGTTACGACGTCCACGGTCACCACGGTCGTTGCGTGAATTACGGTCGTTACGCTCGTTACGTTCACGAGGTTGAATCTTAACTTCTTCAACTTTAATTGGCGACTGTTGCTGTGCTAAACACAGTAACGCACCCGCTAAGCTTTCAAGAGGAAGGTCAAGTTTTTCAGCCATGTTAGTAGCTACTTCATTGAAGAACGTGATGTCTTTGTTTTCAAGCGCAATAGTTAATTTTGCTTGTAACGCTTCGATACGTTTTTCTTCAACAATTTTTGCTGTTGGTAATTCAACTTGAGCAATTTCAGACTTCGTATGACGAATGATATTTTTAAGTAAATAACGTTCGTTATGTTTTACGAATAAGATTGCTTTACCAGTACGACCAGCACGACCTGTACGGCCGATACGGTGAACGTAGGCTTCAGAATCCTGTGGGATATCGTAGTTGATAACTAAGCTTAAACGGTCAACATCTAGACCACGTGCCGCTACATCTGTTGCAATAACAATGTTTAGCATGCCACTTTTTAAGCGATCTACAGTGCGTTCACGTGCTTGCTGGTTCATGTCACCGTTAAGTGGAGCAGCAGAGAAACCTTCGCGCTCTAATAACTCAGCAAGTTGTACTGTATCGTTACGTGTACGAACGAAAACAATAGCACCTTCATATTGCTCAGCTTCTAAGAAGCGAACAATTGCTTTATTTTTATGTACGCTTGCATTCCAAAACACTTGCTCAACAGATGATACTGTAGAGTTACGCGCAGAGATATGAACCTGTTCAGGATTGTTCATATATTTGCTGCTGATGTTTTGAATTTGCTTAGGCATAGTCGCAGAGAAAAGACATGTTTGCTTTTCGCGCGGTGTTTTTTCCATGATGTTTTCTACATCATCGATAAAGCCCATACGTAACATTTCATCGGCTTCATCAAGTACAAGTGCTTGTAGAGCATCAAACTTGATAGTGCCACGGTTAATGTGATCGATTAAACGACCTGGAGTTGCAACAATAACCTGAGCGCCACGACGAAGTGCGCTTAATTGGATACTGTAGCTTTGGCCACCATAGAGTGCCAATACTTCAATACCACGAACATGTTTAGCATATTGTTCGAATGCCTCAGCAACTTGGATCGCAAGCTCACGTGTTGGTGTGAGTACAAGGATCTGTGGCTGTTTCACAGACGGGTCAATATTATTTAGTAATGGCAGTGCAAATGCTGCGGTTTTACCTGTACCCGTTTGAGCTAGTCCCAGTACGTCCTTTCTTTCTAGCAATAACGGTATACATTGAGCTTGGATTTCAGATGGTGTCTTGTAACCCAACTCTTCAACTGCCTTCAAAATTGCAGGAGAAAGATTTAGAGATTCAAACGTGACTGGTTCTGACATTAATACGCCTCAACGAATTTAAAGAGGCGCGCATTATATAGGATTCGCGAGGCAAATGCTTGTATAAATTGAAACTAATTTCTATGTGTTTGATGTTGGTCGAAATTTAACCAGCTCAATATTGGGTTTATTGATCTGGTTAACATATTTAATACAAAGCTTATTTATACAAGCCTAGGTTTTCTTTTGCGTAAGCTTCAAATTCGGTAAATCCACCAATGTGATTTTGGTCTACAAAAATTTGCGGCACTGTTGGGCAAGGTTTGCCTGCTGACTTTTCAAGATCGGCCTTACTAATGCCTTCTTTAATTATATCGATGTAACGAAATTTAAAGTCATCACGTTCATTTGATAGTTGCTCCGCAACATCTTTTGCACGTACACAAAATGGGCAGCCTTCACGGCCAAAAATTACTGTTAGCATAATGCTCTCCTTTATTTGATTGATATCAGTTTAAATGATTAAAAAATATTTTAAAGCGCAAAAAATCGATTGGACTGTTCGAATAAAGCATAAATATAGGAAGTCACCCCAATATGCTTCGCATTATGATTTTTAAAATGCGAATACGGCTAAAGTGTTTTTAATATTAATTTTTAAGTTATTGAATATATTAAATAAAGAATGTTTATAAATGTGGCATGTAACTTGACTTAAGCTAAGTATACAAAGTTACATAAGGTATATATGAATACTCAAAGCCATATTTTAAAGATTATCCAAGGGGTAATTGGTAAATACTGCGAAACACAAGAGCGGTATATGTCAATTACTTTAATCAATGAGCTGCAATGCAATTACGTATGTTTACATGCGCCTTATGAACACGTTTTAGCGCAATGCGAAAAATTTATTATTCCTGCTTTGAAGTCAGTAAATGATAATTTTGTGCTAAAAGTTAGAGCGAATACCTTAGGAGTTAATGTTTGCTATTGGATAGATGATGCTAACCAAGAAAATACATTTGATGTGCATGGTCTGTTAGTTACCAAACAACCTATTGATTTAGCACTTAAGCTTAATCAAAATGTTGGTGTTTTAACTGATTGCGAAACATTATTTAAAAGCTGTTCAATAATGTCAGCGCACACTCATGAGCTGTATGCTTTTAATTTTAGATTATACGAAAATACTTGTAATGAATTTCTACAACTCGAGGACTTACGACACTTAAATAGTCATTCTCTAATGCGAAAGCTGGATACTAACTTTTTAAAAAACAGTATAAAACTTTATGCTATTGGTAAAGTTGATGAACTAAATAAAGACATAGAATTATCAGGCAATGTGCTTGGATGGCCCTTTTTTGATACAGATTTGGTCGCTATTCGAACTGCATTGTATGCCCAAAAACGCTTGTCTGTATTAGTTGCTGACGATAGCTTACCAAGTCAAGTAGCGACTAAAGTGATGCTTGAAATGCTCGGTTGTTCGGTAACATGTGCAGATAACGGTGCTAGTGCTTTAACGCTAGCTTTAAATAATCAATTTGATTTACTGCTTTTAGATGAATGTATGCCAGAAATATTTGGCAGTGATGTAGCGCAGCAGTTAGTAAGCAAAAGTACTTTAAATACTGATACACCAAAAGCTATCTTGTCGGGTCTCACAGATGATGTTCAAATAGCAAAATTATTTAAAAAAGGCATTACGCATTATTTACAAAAACCAGTCACAAAAGCGGATCTGGAAAAATTTATTAAGCCTTGGCAGCTTAATTAAATTAGCCGGCTAATAAGTGAGTTTTTACAAATGAGTGCAATAAAACTACATAACCTGAACTCTGGTTAAGAGATTTACTAACATATTGAAAACATACTAGCTTAGCTTAGTTAACCATGGCTGCCAAAGCGGGAGTGAGAGCTGAGTTAGTGTGTTTTCAATATGTGTTAATTTTTCAGATGCCTTGTGCATCTCACCTTGCTCTATATTTATTAAATAAAGTTGATATATAGCAAAGGTGTTAGGGACTGTAGCGGTGTTACAAATTTTGTTTAGTGCGTTTAAAGAAACCGCGAATTTTGAACTGTTCCCAGTTTTTCGGTAAATAAATAATGAGATACACAACAAGCTCGGTAGTGCAATATCTTCGTCACTTACTAAGGCAATACTCTGGGCTATAAGTTGCTCTGCAAGTACATAGTTTGCGTTTGTGCAATGAATAGCGGCTAAGTATCCTTTTGATACCGCAACACAGCGATTATACCCAGATAGATTGGCTACGTTTAGTGATTCAGCGCAAAGTGTATACGCTAATTCAATATCGCCTTGTAACAAATAACACGCGCCGAGCAGCTGTAAAGCGGTACTCTTAAATAGATTCTTTTCTATTGAATCTGTTGTTATATCACATTCGTTTAAGCATAAATTAGCTGATTGGATTGCAGCGTTTATATCACCAGAATATAAATAGAAAAGTGCATTTGTGCTGTAATAGTGAGCCTTTTCTTGGTTCGCGTGTTGTAATGTGGCATTACATATTACTAAATAATGGTGTGATCTTTTAAACTCACAAGAGAATAGTAAAGTAATTGCAGTGCCTAAATTAGCAGAAAACACTAACGGAAGATCATTCACTTTAATTGCTTTATTAAGGCCTTTATCAAAATATTGTAGTGCTTTTTCATATTGACGATGAATAAGCGCGGCATAACCAAGTTTAATATAGAAGTTGGCCACAATAGCGCTTGGTAATGCGGAGTGAAATGTTGATTTAATTAAAGAAATAGCGAGCTTAATTTTACTGCTCATCATTAGTTCATACAAAAGCCCATCGTTATGCAATTCATTTACTAAAATATCTCGGTTCTCTTCACTCGGGTAAATATCCACTTCTGAACGGGCGATCAAGCTTCCTTTTTCACAATTTAAAGCACTTGCAAGCTTATTTAAATTACTCAGACGTATTCTTGTAACTGAGCCATTAAGCCATCGAGTAAGGGTTTTTTCACTTACACCTATTTGATTGGCAAGCCATAAATGTTTTATCGATTGCTCTATTATATATTGCTGTAATTGCCCTCGATTTAGAAGGGCAGTTTTTGAATTGTTCAATTTTCACTCTTGTAAGTCGGTATTAAATATTTTACGGCTTAGGAGGGATTTCAATTTTGACAAAAGGTTTCCTAACGCAATACTTAAAATGTCCGGTTATGTCCGGTTATGTCCGGTTATGTCCGTGGATTAATTTGGGTACGCTTAATATCATATATTGAACACACCCTTGGAGCAACAAAGTGTCGTTTTAAGGTCAACTCAATATTGGATAATAAAATGAAAAAAATAATCACACTTAGTGCATTCACATTGTTAATGAGTAGTTTTACTACACATGCCAATGAGGCTCAAATAAGAATGGGCGTTGAGCTTGGTACAGGAAAAATAAAAGTAGATAAAGATTTTGCAATTTTAAAAGAAGATTTTGACACCGACGGGTTTTCGCTTGGTTATATACTCGGTTATAAGTTTGAAAACAATGTAGTCACAGAGGCTAATTTAGCCTATACATCAAGTGATGTATTATTTGGTACTTTTGATAGTTACGAAACGTATGAATTTAAGGCAATGATAGGGTATTCATTTGATTTAGCAACACACTTTAGGGTTGTGCCAATGGTTGGGTTATCGCGCTGGGAATTAGACACTAAACAAGGGTTTTTTTTAAACCCAGGTCCTGAGGCAAAAGAGGAATTTTCAGGAACTGATTTTACTTATAAAGTAAGACTTGAAGTACCGCTGGGTGATTTGGTTTTACTTTCACTTTCGTATGCGAGTACTGAAGTTGAGTTCGGCCGCAATGAAACAACTCAATTGGGTGTATTATTTGAGTTTTAAAGCTCGTAGCTAAATGGCGAGTAGCCTCGCCATTACTGACTATGTAGATTGATATTACATAGATTCGAGCGTTTTACCGCGTGTTTCTTTTATGTATTTAACAACAAAAAATATACTTATAAGTGCCGATAACGCATAAAAGCCATAAGCGCCAGCAAGGCCAATATTGGCCAGCATAATAGGGAAGGTCATGGTAATGGCAAAGTTAGCAATCCACTGCGCACTAGCCGCAACAGCAAGCGCTGCCCCCCGAATACGGTTATTAAACATTTCGCCTAATAATACCCACACAATTGGGCCCCAACTTAAGCCAAAAAATACCACAAATAAGTTAGCCATAATAAGCGCAAACGTACCCATGTTATCGCTAAGTGCAAGTTTGCCTGCTTCATCAAGGCCTGCACTGCCAAATATATAAGTAAGCGTGCTTAAGCTGATAAACATACCAATACTGCCGACTAATAGCAGTGGTTTACGGCCAATCTTGTCAACTAGGGCAATGGCAATAAAGGTTGATACAATATTAGTAGTGCCTGCGAGTACATTTATAAATAACGATTGCGACTCGTCAAACCCAGCGGCTTGCCAAAGCTCAGAGCCGTAATAAAATACCACGTTAATACCCACAAATTGCTGAAATACACTCAGCGCAACACCCACCCAAACAATTGGGTGTACTTTTTTACTGTTATCAATAAATAAATCACGAATACTTGGCTTTTTATCGCTATGCAAAGAGCCTTTTACATCGCTTATTTGCGCATCAAGGTTGTCGTTCGAAATTTTACTAAATACCGCTTTTGCATCATCCACTTTACCTTGCGCCACTAAATAACGAGGCGACTCCGGAATAAACAAAACACCGATTAAAAACAACACAGCAGGCACAAGCTCAGCCCAAAACATCCAGCGCCAAGCGGCTATATCAAGCATTAAAATATTTTGCGCGCTGCCTGCTGCATCAGCAATTAAGTAGTTACTTAAAAAAGCAGCAAATAAACCCAATACAATAGCGAGTTGTTGTAATGTAGCTAAACGACCACGTAGTGCTGGTGGCGCAACTTCAGCAATGTAAGCTGGCGCCAATACCGATGCAGCACCAATACCTAAACCACCAAATAAACGGTAAAAAATAAACTCCGCAGAGCTTTCGCTAATGCCCGACCCAAAAGCACTAATGGCAAAAATAATCGCAGTGATGATCATAATTGCACGGCGACCAAACTTATCAGCCAGCGGCCCCGCAGCAAGCGCACCTAAGGCGCACCCTAATAACACAGACGCTACATTAAAGCCCGTAGCTACACTGCTAGAATTAAATGCATTACCGAGTGCCGACACTGTGCCGTTAATAACGCCCGAGTCAAAACCAAATAAAAAGCCACCAATAGCAGCCACAGCCGATATAAATATTACGTAAAAAAGAGAGGTGTGTTCAACTGTGTTGGCTGAGTGGGAAGGCGGTGTGTGCGTTGTCATTATATGCCCTGAAAGTTAATTTAAATTCAAAGGAGCATAATATCGTAAAGCGCTATGGTTGAATATGCTTATGCGGGTATAAAGGGGTTGGTGAGTATAAATTGAGGCGTTTTTAAGGGCTTTAATTTAAAAGTATTAGTCTAAAGGCGTTAGTTTAAATACTTTGAAATTAAGTAGCGAATTTTAATAACAAAAAATAAATTTCAATAAATAATATGCACTTTATGGAAAGTGCCTGTTGGAGCAATATCACTGCTCTTTACCATTTTGGTGTTTTTTGCAATTGCGTAGCCTGTTCTGAAGTTAGGTAATTGTTTACAGTTGGCTATTTGGTGGATAAGGTAAATACGTTAAAAAATAGGGGCGTTTGTCGGTTTAAAGCGATAGATGTCATAGACTAAGTTGTTATGTGCCATGGAGGCAATATGAATTTCGGAGGCATTAATATTTCTGCTATAAACCCTGTTCCTGAAATGGATGCTGAAGATGAAAAAGAAGTATTCGCCTTTTTTGGTTTGGCGTCTTTTAATGCACAATGTGCGGAAAAAGCTTTAGTAAACTTCGTAATGGGATACAAATTATTGGACGAATCGGCTTTAACTCAAGATGAGTGGCTTGTGTTGTACAATAATCTAAACTCTAAAACCTTCGGTCAACTGTTGAGGCATGTAAAGAAGCGTATAGAGATCTCTCAGGAATTAATTGACGCTCTTCAATCAACGCTTAAAAATCGTAATTGGCTTGCACATGATTTTTTCTATGACTATGCAATTGAATTCTCAGATTCTAAAGGACGACATGTCATGATTTGTAAATTACAGGAGCTCATTAAACAATTCCAATTGGCAGATCGTGCGGTTGAATCTTTAAACCTTAATATATGGTCAAAATTTGGTGTTACAAAAGAGTGGATACAAAATCAAATTGCATCGGACATTGAAAATTACCAAAATACAGAAAGCGATTAACAACACACCTTGAGGTGGGCAGCAAGCACTAAAGCTCACTCAAACACCTCTTTATATCCTGCGTAAAATTACAGTAATAGATTGAACCAAAATAGGAACTCAGCTATGGTTTATTTATAAATAAAATTTAAATAAAAAATGAGCTAATCTATAGGCTCGTAACAGCACAAGGAAGCTTTAATGGCAGATTACATAAATAAAAATATACTGAGCCAAGCTTACGTGCATGTTGAACCTACTGCATTTGAAACGAAAGAAGATTTAGAAAGATTCAAGCTTAATTTAACTCAATTTACTAAAAGTCGTGTTGAGTTCTTTTTGTCTCCTGAACTGCCTGTTGAAATTGAATTTGAAGACGGTTCTTTGATTGCAAGAGTTACAGTGATGGGGACTATCGGGCTGTTATTCACTGGGATTTCTAATTACAAAAACTTCAGGGACGGAATACAGCTGATATATAGTGATTCTAAAAGATTAACAGAATACATAATAGCGGAAACAACCTTCCAATCTGGTGCTAGGCAGCAAAATGTAATTAGATTAGAAGCTCGTGTCGGAATTATTGGTTCCATTCAAAAAGTGATTAATCAACTTGAATCCATTAAACGTGGAGCTAATGGTGCCATGATGGCCAGCGATGTCAGTAAAAAAATTGATGAGGCCAACAAAGAATTAAAAAAGCTGTTTCAAAATATTAACGATGAAAGTGACAAAGAGCTAGTCAGAGCTGGCCTTGAAAGCATTGCTGCGGAAATTCCTGACAAACCTAAAGCACCAAAGGATAAAGTTAATTCAGATCAGGCTATACTTCTTTTCTCTCGAAAAAGAAAAGCAATCCAGAGTTCTCTGGCAGTAAGTACTGTTAATAAGAACCTCAAATCCGACAATTAATACTGTCGCATTTTTTACAAAAAAAAGGCGCAAAACTTGCACCAGTATGCTGCGGTGTAGGTTGGCGCTATGCATAGGAATCATCATGGGCAGATATGACGGACCAGATTTCGAGTGTGAAGACAGAGATGTGGTTTCTATTTGGATTGCTAAGTGTTCTTCGGGTGATATTCCGAACGACTATTTTGAAGAAAATTACGGTGGCGATGACGATGACCCTTTCAATCAATTTAGTACGGATTTTGGTTATTATGATCACGACTTTGTGGAAGCGATGGCATTAGATGGTTTATCATCGCTAGAGGAGATTCTTAATTGTTCTTCATATGGAAAGTCCTTTGCTAAAAAAAGCTGCTCTTTCGAGTGAAATTAAAGAAACAGTGCATGTGTTTTTAATGTACAACTTCGAATACAAGCCAGAAGTTACAGGAACTATTGAAAGTAACTTCTATAAATTCATAGGCGTGTACGACTATGACCGCAATGCATAACAAGTGGTTAACCCCATCAACCGCTAATCTATAACTAGCATTAAATTTTTTAGCACTATTTATAGTGCTAAATCCTCCGAAATTTCTGTCTTACACCTCAAAATTCTCAAAGTACTCTTTTTGCAATTCTATAGTGAGTGCTTTAGGGCGAATGCCTTGTACTAGGCTGTATACTTCTTCTTTTGTGTAACCTGCCGAATTTAAAATAAGCGCAGCGACCAACCCTGTGCGGCCTGTACCGCCTTTGCAATGTATGGCAATGGTTTGTTTGTGTTGTATGGCCTGTAATATGTCGATTTTGTGGGTGTTCCATCTTGATATAAAAGGCTGTTTGGGTGCTTCGTCGTCATTTATAGGTAAATGAAACCAGGTTATATCGTGCTTATTGCACTCACTATTAATTGTTTCTACGTTGTTTTTTTCAAGCTCCTTTTGAGGCATAAGTGAAAGCAGCACGTTAGCGCCAGCAGCTTTTAATGTAGCGATTGAATCCGCTAAGTTTTGTGTTTTTGTACCAGGGCAAGGCGTAAAAATAATATTTGCGCCGTTATTGAGTGATAAAACATCGTACGGATGCGCGCTCATGGTAAGTCCTTTATTTTCAATGAATTTACTTTAATAAGCTCACTATAGCGTGTTTTAGTTACAAGTTTAAGATTGAATAATAAGCATAAATGCTGGATACTGTTTTTATATACAGTTGTGGCGATATTATGAAAAAAGAATTACCAGCAAAATACTATTTAGCGCATTTTAGAGAGCTTATTGAGTTTGTAACAAGTAAATGTATGCATTTACTTGAGCCCAAACACAGCGAATTTATTAGTAAAATTAATCAGCTAGATGAGCAAAGCCAATGCATGTTGGCGCGTGTGTACTCGCGAAAGCCTTATTTAGTGCAGGCGCAATCGCTTAATTATGAAGAAATAACCTCGCCGCATCAGGCTATTTATACGCTAAAAAAAGCGGGTATTTTATTTGAGCCAAACGAGCAGCATTATTCGCAGCTTTTAGCGCACTTAACTAAGCCTTCTTTGGTTGAGTTGCTAAGTAATTACAGTGAGCAAATAAGCTTTAAAAAGAGCGCCGCTAAAGGCGAGCTGGTGGATATTGCACGTGAGTTTTTTAAAGCGTGCCCACAAGAGCTTGCGCCACTTTATAGCCAGTATGTAATTAATAACCGCAGTGATTACTACGAGTATTTTGAGTTTTTATTTGCAGGCAAACTAAGCGGTGGTGATGTGAATCATCAAAACCGTTTTGTAATGCGAGACTTAGGCTTAACCGCTACGCGCGAAGGACACAGCGAGAGCTTGTCACGTTTTGAAACACTTGACGAAGCGCAATCAAACTATTTATTAAACCGTTACCGGTTAGCATTTAAAAATATAACAGATGAGAGCGACTATGTTGCTTTAGCGTCGCAGGTTTTAGTGCAAGCTGCACATGGTGTAATTGCCATTGTATTAAAAAACAAACTATTAGTTAGGCTTTATAGGCAGCTAAAAATAGTTGATAGCGAACTTGCTTTTAGTTTACTTGAAGGGTGCGTGGATGATAGCGAAGCACAAGAAATTCAAATAAGAGAGCAATACAGGCTTGGCAATAAGGAGTGGGTAAAAGCACGATTAGAAGCCATTATCGAAAACCCACTTACTGATGATTTACTTTATTTTGCTGACGATTTTTTAATGCGTAAGTTTAATAAAAAAACACGTTCGCGCTTAAGCGCCATGCTTGCCGACACTCAGTGCGTGCTAGAAATAGATGAACTGTACCGAGGTGAAGTAGAGCAGGGCGTAAACGATTATTATACTCGCCAAGGTATGGCTGTATTTAATACCGAAAACACGCTTTGGCAAAGTTTGTTTGGTTTAGTATTTTGGCATGAGTTATTTGTGGAGTCGCCTTATCCGCCATGTAATGAGTTTGATATTTATCCGCAAGTATTAAGGCTTGGTAATTTTTATGAAGCGCAGCAAACACAGATAAATGAGCGCTTAGCGCAGTGCCAAACGTCGCAAGCATTACTTAATTTAGTATGCAAACATGCAGCGCAATACTTTGAGCAACCTAACGGTTTGTTTAGATGGCGCAGCAATTTATTAGAGCCACTAGAGGCGCTTATTTTAAACAGCCCTATTAAGGCGCTAATTGCGCACTTAACAGCCATGAGCAAACATTATTTACAGCTAAAAGACGGCTATCCCGACTTAATGGTCATTAATAATGGCCAAGTACATTTTGAAGAGGTAAAAGCCCCGGGGGATAAGCTTAGGCGCAACCAACTTACAACTATTGATAATTTAAAAAATGTGGGCTTTACAGTACATATTGCCGCAGTTAAGTGGTTTGTAGACCCAAACCGTGTTTACAGCGTAGTTGATATAGAAACCACCGGCGGCTTAAAAGGCGGTAACCGTATTACCGAAATAGGCCTTGTAAAAGTGCAATACGGTAAAGTAATTGACACTTGGACGAGCTTAGTTAACCCCGAGCGCCATATACCTGGCTTTATTACGTCATTAACCGGTATTAGCGACAGTATGGTGTACAACGCGCCTGTATTTGCCGATATAGCCAAGCCGCTATTAGATAAACTCGCAGGCAGTATTTTTGTAGCCCATAACGTGAACTTTGATTATGGTTTTATTAAAAAAGAATGCGAGGTTGCAGGGCACTTTTTTAAAATGCCAAAAATGTGCACCGTGGTTGAATCGCGCAAAGCGTTTAAAGGCTTAAAGTCGTATTCGCTTGGCAATCTCTCATCGCATTTTAATTTAAATTTAACGAGCCATCACCGCGCATTGGCCGATGCAACCGCTACTGCTGAGTTGTTGTTACTTATTCAGCAATCCCAAATTAGTGAATAAGCAGTAAATCTTGACGCAAGAAGTAGTATGCAATTTTAAGCACTTAGCTTACTTTAGCTAAGTGCTTTTTTTCGTGGTAAAAATCCAGTTACAAGCATCGTACCTATAATTACAAATAATGCGCCGAGTAACGTATTTGGCCCAATTTGCTCATCTAAAATTAAATGCCCCCAAAAAATGCCAAATAGTGGAATTAAAAACGTGACTGTTAACGCCGAGGTAGGGCCTATATCGTCGATTAATTTAAAAAATAAAATATAAGCAAGTGCGGTACACACTACTCCTAATACGAGTACACCTAGCATAACGTTGGTGCTTGGTATTTCTCGTATTGGCATAAATAAGATAAGCGGTAATACCATAAAACTCGATGCCCACATTGAGCCATGGGCGTTATCAAATGGGGCCAGTTTAGGCGCGTTTTTAGTGTAATGCGATGCAATGGCATAGCAAAGTGATGCGCTTAATGCTGCTACTATGGCTAAAATTGATTGGCTATTTAATACAAAATGATTTTGCCCAACAAGTATTGCAACACCTATCAAACCAAGCAGTAAACCAAGCACCATACTTTTTGTGGGCTTTGTTTTTGTCCATAAAATTCCAACTACAACACCCCATATTGGTGTTGTAGAATTTAAAATAGAGAGTGTGGATGCACTAATAGTTTGGGCTGCGTAAGCAAAAAATAAAAACGGCAGAGCAGAATTAAACGCGCCTATAATAAAAAAGTGTTTTTTATGCTGGATAAACGCTAAACGGCGTTTTAAATACAAAGCAACAATAAATAAAGTAATTGCAGCAAAGCCTACTCTAAACTCAATTAATACTGCAGGCCCCAAGCTGTTAGCTGCCATTCGCATAAATAAAAAAGAAGCGCCCCAAATAGCGGCCAAAAAAAACAATCGTAGTAAGCTTGCTAAGGTCATGATAGTACTTTAATTATACTGGTTAGCTTGTAGAGTAACAGGGTTTATAAATGGTGTAAGCCATATTCGGAACTGACACATAAAAATAATAAACCAAGGTTAATAAAGAAAAGTTAATTGTGAGAAATACGAAGAGACTGTAACGACCTATCCAATTGAGCATGCTAAATAAAGTTAACTTTCGGTTCGCTTCTTTTCAAAGTCGCTTTTAACTATTTCAAGTGCTTTTAGTACTTCTTCTGGAGCAACATCGTGTTGCTCTAATATCATAATTAAATCTACTGCAAGTTTAATATATGTTGGAGCTTGATCAAGTGGGTTGGTCATGGTGCTTTTTCTTTTTAGAAATTTGACTAATAGCCACATCAATCGCAGTTTGTACGCGTTCTTCCATATGTGTACGTTCGGCTTGTGGTAAGTAAAATGCCATGTCTACGTCATAGCGAATATATCTTGGTGGCAGTTGGTTTAGTACAGTACAGCAAAAGTCAGCCATTACATCTTCGTTGTATTGTCCATCAAGTTTTCTTTTAATTATTTCTTCTAGAACAATTTTTTCGTAAAAGTTGTGTATATCGTCATGTAATCGCATATTCCTATCACTCTTTGTTAATCCATTTAATTGAGTTTATACCAAGGCTTACTATAAATCGATAGCGGCTTTAAATAGTTGTTTATGTACATTAACTAATGAGGTTAAATTACGTTGATAACCACCGCCAAGGCTGCACATGAGTGGTATTTTCTGTTGTTTACAAAAATTGAGAACAAAAAAGTCACGTTTATATACGCCATTGAGCGATACATTTAATAACCCTAACTCATCTTTTTCGTAAATATCTGCGCCAGCATTATATAAAATAATATCGGGGTTATGAATACGCACGCAAAAATCGAGTGCTTGTTTTAATGTAGTGAGGTACTCAGCGTCGGTTGTTTTAGCGGGTAATGCAAAATCGTAAGTGGATTGCTGTTTATTACGAGGGAAATTTTGCTCACAATGAATTGAGCAGGTAATAATTTGGTCATGATTTTGAGTGATTTGTGCTGTGCCATCGCCTTGGTGTACGTCGCAATCAAAAATTAAAACAGTGTCGGCTTGCTCTGTATTTATTAAATGTGCTGCTGCAATAGCTAGATCGTTAAAAATACAAAAACCGCTACCGTAATCACTGTATGCATGATGATAGCCACCACTTAAATTAGCCGAAAAACCATGTTTTAGCGCGTGTTCACTACTTTGGATGCTTGCCCCAACTGATAGTAATGTGCGCTCTACCAATTCATTTGAATAAGGAAAACCCATTTTTTTTATGGCTTTATTGCTAAGCGTGCCGTTTAAAAAGTTATTTATATAAGTTTGATTATGGCACAGCGAAAGCTGAGCAGGCGTTGCTTTTATAGGTGAAGTAAAATTATTGGGCGTTAAGCCTAGTCCTTCAATTTCTGCTTTAAGCTTTTGGTATTTTTGTATTGGAAAACGATGGCGCTCAGGAAGCGTTAAAGCAGAATATAGCGGGTGGTAAAAAAGCTGCATTAGCGTAATTGTTGTTTTTCGACTTGTTGAATTTTATCTTCGGTGGCAGAAATTGCTTTTCTGCAGCGGCCTAATCGAGCGTGTGTGCTTAATATTTCAAGGTTAAGCTTTTGTGCTTTAGCAGGCGAGGCTTTATCCATTTGCATTTTCCGCTCTTCAATCATGAGCACTAAACGGCGTTCAAACTCATGGTTTTGTTTTAATTCGTCATAAAGCTCATGCGATGATTGCATTATTTTTTGTACAGCTTGCTTGTAAACGGTTTGCTTAGGGCGAGGTTTATAATGGCTTTTATTTTCTTTAACCCAAATAGGCGTTGATTTAATAACGTTGAATACGGCTTGTACTTGAGCTGCAATACGTTCAAGTGCGTAGGTGTATGCATGACGATGTTCGCTTGGCGGTAACCTTGACACTTCGTCTTCTATTTCTATTACGTAATCGACTAGGTTCATGCTCTTTGTGCTAAAAACTGCGCGGTCAAACAAGCTAGGTTGCGCTTGCATGTAACGATTTTTAGAAAAAAGTTTAGCTTTATCAAATTGCTCAGCTTGTTGTTTTAGCGTTGCAACTTGTTGGCGTAGTTTATCTAAAGCTGTAGGGTGCATATTAAAAGTAAGCCTCGTAAATTAGTTTTAATGCTAAAAGTATAACCATAGTATTAAATACTGGGCGAATAAATTTGCTACCAAAACGTATTGCTGAATGCGCCCCAAACCATGCGCCTAGCATAATAAAAAAGCCCATTGTTATGCCAAGTAAAAAGTTTACATGGCCGAGTGCAACAAAGGTTATCAACGATATAAAGTTAGACACAAAGTTCATTGAACGCGCTAAGCCACAATTGAGTAGCAGGTTCATTTTGTAAAGCATGCCATTAGAAGCAGTCCAAAAAGTACCCGTACCTGGGCCTGCTAAACCATCAAAAAAGCCTAATGCTAAACCTTGTAGCCATTGTTTTATTTTCATCGCTTTGTTTAGTTTAGGAAGTTTATTACCTTCGGTGGTACTTAAATTACCAAATAAACTATAGCCAGCAACTAAAATAATAATAATTGGAAGTAGTTTGTTTAAAAAGTCGATACTTAAATGATCAACAATAACAGTACCTATCAATGCACCTATTGCGGTAGCAATAATAGAGGCAGCCCAAAACTTAGGACTAAATAAGTTCTTTTTATAGTATGTATAGCTTGCCGTTAACGAGCCAAAACTTGCTGCTAGTTTATTGGTGCCTAATGTTAAATGTGGAGGTAAACCAGCAGTTAATAAAGCGGGTACAGTTAACATGCCACCGCCACCGGCGATAGCGTCTATAAAACCTGCGGCAAGTGCAACAGCACATAAAACAGCCCAGGTTGTTGGATCGAGTGCGAGTTCAAACATTAATAATCTATTTGTCTTTTAAAAGGTGGTAGGGTGTCGAGCATGGCTTTACCGTATCGCTTAGTAACTAAGCGCCTATCGAGAATAGTAATACAGCCTTCATCACTCTCTTTTCGCAGCAGTCTACCACAGCTTTGTACCAATTTCTTTGCGGCGTCTGGCACGGTAATCGTTAAAAACGGGTTACCGCCTTTGCTTTGTACAAATTCTGCTTGCGCTTCTTCTATTGGCGAAGTAGGTACAGCAAATGGAATTTTAGTAATTATTAAGTTCTCTAAATATTTACCAGGTAAATCAAGACCTTCCGAAAGGCTTTGTGTTCCAAATAAAATACTGCCTTTGCCTTCGTCTACACTTTTGGTGTGTAATTTAAGCAACGCTTCTCGCGACATCTCACCTTGTACTAATAAGTTAAAACCTTTTGTTCTAAGAAACTTTGTTACATGGTCCATTTGCCAGTAAGAAGCGAATAGTACAAGGTTCGCTTTTTTATCATTTAAGTACTCTGGTAAAGTTTTAGCTAAGTGATCACTAAAGTCTTTGTCGGTTGGTTCTACCTTAGATACCGGAATACGTAAAGTCGCTTGTTTGGGGTAATCAAAAGGAGAAGGTACTTTAATAAATTTAACGCCTTCTTCTTTGGCAAGCCCTGTTTCGTAAGCAAAGTGATCAAACGAGCCCAGTGCACTTAATGTAGCAGAGCACAAAACAGCGCCTGCGCATTCGCGCCATAATTTATCTTTTAAATAATAACCGACCTCGATAGGGCAGTCGCTTAATAAGTGATCGTGATGGCTTTTATATTCAAGGCGTTTTATCCACCGTGCATGAGGAGCACCTTCCCCCTTTTTTGCGTAACTAAACCATAGTTTGTTTAGTTGCTCTAAGCGGTTTATGTATTGACCGCTTTCGCCTAGTATTGGGTCGGCAACGTAAGGTTTTATGTCGCCATCGCTAACATCTTGGGTAAGGGTGTCGTGCATTTTGTTTAAACAGCGCAGCGCATCTTGCGTGGCTTCGCTTATGTCTTTCGCTTTACTGTGCAGCGATTCTGGAATTTCACCGTGTTCAAAGCGGTAAGTATCGTCTTTTGAGTATTCAAAGTCGGCATTATCAAGAATATCGCGAACTACTTTTAAATCTTTATTCGCGTCGTTAATACTGTCGCAAAGTTTAAAGTTTTGGCCAATAGCTCTTTGCCCCACTAAAACCTTCGCCATTTTCCCGCTAAACTTGGTGAGCTTATCAAGCCATTCTATTGTACCTTTTATTGTGGCAGCAGCAGATGAAAAATCGCGTGTTATATGTGCTAAATGGTGCGCTTCATCAATAACGTAAATGGTGTTGTCGGGCTCTGGTAAAATTTTACCGCCGCCTAAGTCTAAATCGGCAAGTAGTAATGAGTGATTAATTACCAGTACGTCCATTTGCATTAATTGGTTACGAGCAAGCTGAAACGGACACGTTTGATGGGCCTTCATTTGGCGTTGGCATGAATGTTTATCGCAGGCTATTAAGTTCCACACTCTATCGGGTACAGTATCGGCCCAGCTGTCTCTATCGCCTTGCCATTTTTTATTCACATAGGCGTTATATAGCTCATTCAAACACTTGGTTTCCATTGCGCTCAGTGGTGAAGTAAGCGATGGCATAAAATCCATTTGTGTTTGGCTATCGCCATTAACAGCATTGTGTAGTTTGTGAGCGCAAATATAACGATGACGACCTTTTACCAAATCAAATTTAAAGTCGAGGCCTGAATGCTTTTTAAAAAACGGGAGCTCTTTTGCTATTAATTGTTCTTGCAGTGCAACGGTAGCAGTCGAAATAACCAGTTTCTTTTTTTGTGCCAAGGCCAGTGGTAATGCACCTAAACAATAGGCAAGAGACTTACCTGTACCGGTGCCTGCTTCAATAACGCATATACGTTGTTTTTTGTGATAGTCGCCTGCGAGTGTTTTTGCTATTTCGGCTACAAGGTAGTTTTGGCTGCTGCGCGGACGGTAATCAGTTAGGTTATTAGCCACATGCTGGTGTACTTGCCTAATTGTTTTTTTTAGTGAGTCAGAAAGCATGGGATGATTTACCTAAAGTATGTATATAATTACAGTGTATATATTAAGTGGGATCGTACGTTGACACAAGCAATCTATCAGGGCTTTATTTTATCAAGGCAACAATACTCGCCTAAGAGTAAGCGTGGGATCACGCTTTGCTACTGGCTCGTATCAGAGCATGGCCCAATTAAAGTACTAATTGAAAACCAGCAAGTTGTTTTTTTTATCCCACAAGATGAACACAATTTTGCACAAAGCATATTAAATAAAGAAAATATAAGTGTTAATTTTAAAACGGTAGAAATGCGCCATTTTAGTGGTGTTGTGTGCATAGGCTGTTATTTTAATGATGTAAGTAACCTTTACAAAGCACGCACATTACTTGAAAAGCACATAAGTATATACGAAGCGGATATACGCCACAGCGATCGTTTTTTAATGGAACGTTTTATTAAAGGTGGGGTATGGGTTACGGGTGAAGTATCTCAAAAAAATGGCTTTATTTTAATTAGCAATGCTAAATTAAAAGCGAGCCCTGAATATACACCCACGCTGAAATCGCTTTCATTAGATATTGAGTGTAATGGTGAGGGCGTATTGTTTTCGGTTGGGCTGGTAGGAAATGGCCTTGATACTGTATTAATGATTGGTGAGCCTCAACAGCATAATCAGCCATTTAATATTGATTGGTGCTTTGACGAGATTAATCTACTACAAAAGCTACAGCAGTATATCAATAATAATGATCCTGACATTATTGTGGGTTGGAATGTCATTGAATTTGATTTTACAGTGTTAAACTCTCGGGCAGAGGCGCTAGGGATAACGCTTAATTTTGGCCGGGATCAGCAGCCTTTAAATATAAAAACAGGGCATTACACTCGCCTCACCTTACCTGGGCGAAGCGTTATAGATGGCATTGATACCTTAAAAAATGCCACTTATCACTTTGATAGCTATTCGCTTGCGAACATTTCTTATAAAGTCCTTGGTGAATCCAAACTAATTCAGGCGGATAATCGTTTAAGTGAAATTGTTCGTCAATTTAATGAAGATAAGCTCAACTTAGCAGCTTATAACCGACAAGATTGTATACTCGTTAAGAGGATTTTTGCAGAGTTACAACTCTTTGAATTTGCAATAGTGAGGACTCAGTTAACCGGTCTTGAGCTTGAGCGAATGGGCGGCTCGGTTGCAGCATTTACTAACTTATATTTGCCATTACTACATCGCAGCGGGTATGTTGCGCCAAATTTAGGCGATCACGGTTTATCTTTTGAAAGCCCCGGTGGTTATGTAATGGAGTCAGTGCCTGGGCTTTATAAGAATATACTTGTTTTAGATTTTAAAAGCCTATATCCCTCAATTATGCGAACTTTTTGTATTGACCCTCTTGGGCTTATTAAAGGGTTAGACTCACCTGAAAATGCAATTGAAGGGTTTAATGAAGCCGTTTTTTCACGAAATGAACACCACTTACCGTCGTTAATTAAGCATTTAACACATACACGGCAAAGGGCAAAAGACACAAATCAGCCAATGTTATCGCAAGCTATAAAAATAATAATGAACAGCTTATACGGCGTACTTGGCTCTAAGGGGTGTCGATTTTATGATCCAAGATTATCGAGTTCAATAACATTACGTGGGCATGAAATTATGCAAACAACCCGTAAATGGATTGAAACGTTAGGTTATGAAGTAATTTATGGCGATACAGACTCTATTTTTGTAAAAGCTGACGATCAGCTAAGTGCGCTGAGTTGCAATCAAATAGGCAAGGATTTAACGCTCTATATTAATAATAAATGGAGCTTCGATATTAAGGACCGTTTTGGGCTTACTAGTTATTTAGAAATAGAGTTTGAAACCCACTATAGCCCATTCTTTATGCCAACAATAAGAGGTAAAAAAACGGGTTCAAAAAAACGTTACGTAGGACAAATTATAAAAAATGGGATGCCTGAACTTATATTTAAAGGAATGGAAACCGTACGCAGCGATTGGACCGAATTTGCACAAGAGTTTCAAAAAGAGTTATTCAAAACTTTATTTAATGAAAAATTTGAAATAAAACAACTTCACGAGATTATAAGTGACTACACCAAAAGATTGTTCGCAGGTGAATTCGATGAAAAGTTAATATACCGTAAAAAGTTAGGACAAAATCTAAATGATTACGTAAAAAATGTTCCTCCCCAAGTGCAAGCGATTAAAAAGTATAAAGCTAGTAATCCTGATTTTGAAATTAAACGAGGTCAAATTATTGAATATGTTTATTCTGATGATGGGGCGCAATTATACAATGGTTCCAATAATTTAAATTATTCGGCTTACATACAAAAACAGCTAACACCTATCGCTCAAATGGTACTTGATGCCTTGAATTTGAAAGAAATTGAATATCAAGGGGCTCAACTTTCATTTTTATAATTACTTTACAGTTTTTGTATTTAAATCGTTATTTTTATTGTGTGAAATTTAACCTGCTTTGATATGGGATGAAGTGTTTTTCTCTTTTTTTGTTAAAATTTATGATTCCCTCATGTTGTTTTGTTAATAATCCCCTATTTTATGTAATTTAAATTGAACCTTTTTACTTATTTTTTTCTTGCTTTTAAAACAATTGGTTATGTCTTTGTGCTTTTCTAAGTGATTGATATTTAATTGTGTGTCTAAGTTTTTTTTGTAATTTAAAAGGGTTTAAGGTTAATTGATTGTTGACGTTGTTGTTTCACTGGTATTATCATTCATCACACAATTGTAGCGTTTGGTAACACTTTGCTATCACGTTAGATTGAAAATTATAATTAATAAAATGTATTCTTGGGAGAATCAAATGTTAAATAATCAAGTAACAAAAGCTGTTCGCTTAGCGATTGCTTTTGGTGCAGCATCAACAGCTGCATTTTCAGCAAGTACAATCGCTGCTGAAGAAGGCGTAGAAAAAGTAGAACGTATTCAAGTTACAGGCTCACGTATTAAACGTACTGACATTGAAACAACAGTTCCAATTACTACTATTGGACGTGCTGATATCGTAGCTATGGGCGCAATTAATGTTTCTGATATTTTAAACCAGTCTCCTGTAACAATTGCTGGTGCAGACCAATCTAATTCATCATTTAGCACTTCAGGCGTTGGTCTTAATACAACATCACTTCGCAACCTGGGCGAATCAAGAACTCTAGTACTAGTTAACGGTCGTCGTTTTGTATCTGGCCGCTCACCTTCGAGCGGTTACGCAGTTGACTTAAACTCTATTCCAGCATCAATGATTGAGCGTATCGACATACTTAAAAGCGCATCTTCTGCTGTTTATGGTACAGATGCTGTTGCAGGTGTAGTCAATATCATTACTCGAAATAATGTGGAAGGTGTTGAAGTTAATGCTCAAACAGGTATTTCATCTGAAGGCGACCGTGAAAAATATTCATTAAGTTTAACTGCTGGTAATAGCTGGAACACAGGTAATGTAACTGCATCATTTGGTTACGATGATGACAAAGGTTTAAAGCCAGCTGACCGTGATTTCTCTGAGTTTGATGAAGCAATTTTATTAGATGATAATGGTAACGAATATGTAGATAAAGTATTTTCATCTTACCCACCACAAGGGCGTATTGGTGCTTTTAATGGTGATGGTACAGCTTATCAAGGTTTAGCTGGGGGTGAAGCTTTCAACCGTGCTGCTTTTCGTCAACTTGTTACACCTCTAGAAAGAAAATATGCAGCTTTAAATATAAAGCAAGACATTAATGATGAGGTTCGCTTTTTTGCTGAAATGAACTGGAACTCGTCAAAAACTTACGGTTCAACAATTGAACCAACACCGTTCGCGACTAACGATGTGTTTATCCCAGAGCGAGGTGGGGTAGGCGGTATAAAACTAAGCAACCCTATGATTCCTGATTTGCTACGTCAAAACTTAATGGCTGCTGACCCTGATCTAACAATGGATAGTAATATTCCAAATATGGTTCGTCGTATGGTTGAGTTTGGTGCTCGTTCGACAGATTTAGAACGAGATACTATCCGTATTGCAACTGGCTTTGACTGGTTTATAAATGACGATTGGTCTTTGAATACTTACGTTTCTTGGGGTAAAACAGATCAACGTCAAGACAGTGGTGGTCAAGTAAATATTGAAAGAGCTGCGAAAGCATTTGATGTGGTAGAAAATGCAGACGGTACACTTCAATGTGCTGACGACCTTGCTATTCTACAAGGTTGTGTGCCGCTTAACCTGTTTGGTGCAGGCACTGTGACTCAGGAAGCTGTTGATTATATTAAAGTTCCTGCAAAAATCGCTGGTCAAACTGAACAGTTCATTGTTTCAGCATCATTAGTTGGTCAATTACCAATAGAACTACCAGGTGGTTTTGTAGGTGTTGCATTTGGTGCAGAGCATCGTTTAGAAAGTGGTTTCTTCAACCCAGGTGATTTAGCTCAAACAGGTGCTTCTAGTACTAATAAGTCACTACCAACAGATGGTAGCTATTATTCAAATGATTACTACGCTGAAACTATTCTACCAATACTTGACAATCTTGAGGTTGATTTAGCCGCTCGCTACTCAGATCATGAAATTGTTGGCGGTCAAACAACATGGAATGCAGGTATCCAGTATTCTCCGTTAGAGACATTAAAATTCCGTGCTTCAGCAGCAACAGCTATCCGTACTCCAAATATTGCAGATTTATTTGGTGGACGTGGTGAAACATTTGCTGGTGTTACGGACCCTTGTAGCGGTGTAACTGCTTCTGATGTTGGTAATGCAGCCCAAAACTGTCTGTCTATTCCTGAAGTTGCTGCGCGTGTTGCAGCTGATGGTAAATTTGAGCTTACGCAAATAGAAGCGCAAAGCGCAGGTGGTTTTGTTGGTGGTAACGAGAATGTTAAAGAAGAAACCGCTGATACATACAGCGTGGGTGTAATCTGGCAGATGACAGAAGAGCTTTCTTTAACTGTCGATTACTACGATATATCTGTTGAGGATGCAATATCTACCACTAGCCGTACTACTGTACTAAATCGTTGTTTTGATGTTAGTTCAGCTAACTTTGACCCATCTTGTGGTGGTAATGCATTACGTGATGCGAAAGGTGCATTAGTAGAAGTTAATTCAGGTACTGGTAATGAAAATAATATCGAAACTTCAGGTGTTGATATTGAATTAGCATATAAAATAGACACAGAGTATGGTGCTTTTGGTGCTAACTTAATTTGGAACCACTTAAGTAAATACGATACAACTGGTATCGAAAGCGGGGAAACAGTTGAATACGCTGGTGAAGTACTCACACCAGATAACAGAGCTAACTTAAACCTAACTTATGGTATGGAAGACTTAAACGTTTCATGGCGTATGCGCTACTGGGATCGTTCTGTAGATAGTGTTGAAGGTGCTAACTTTAACTACACTGATTTTACACCGTTAGAGAAGTATAATAACTTCCCATCAGTTGTTTATCATGATGTATCAGCAGGTTATAACTTTACTGATAGTACAAGTGTTACATTAACAGTGCGTAATTTGTTCGATAAGCAACCACCAGTTGCTAACCAAAGTTCATCAAATGGTGGTACAGGTATTAACACAGTATCACAAGCTTATGATGTAACAGGTCGTTACTTACAGTTAAATTTAACTACTAAATTTTAATTAATTTTTAAAATTTGAAACCGCGATATCTATCGCGGTTTTTTTATTTTCTTCTTTTGTGTATATTGTTGATAGTAAATAATTTATACCATAGTCATTTCAAAAGAATCCGCTTATACTAAAATAGAATATTAAAGTAAATCTAACCAAATAAATTTAGCGAGATATAAATGAAAGAAGTCCGATCTTTTATTAAAACAGCATCATTAACGGATCTTGAAAAAGCTCAACAGCTTATCAATGATGCAATTTCAAAATATACCCAGCAGCAAAAAGCGAAACAGGAAGTTTTGGATCTTTTAAAAGAAAAAGGACTTACGCTAGAAGATTTACAAGATGGAGCATCTGACAAACGCACCAAAGTTAAGCCTAAGTACCGCATGGAACTTAATGGTGAGACTATTGAATGGACTGGCCGTGGCCGTCGTCCTAAAGCGTTTGAAGGTGTTGAGCTTGAAAAGTTTTTAGCCTAAAGCTAAATATAAGAGAAGCTCCGGCTTCTCTTTTTTGTTTACCTCTCAATAAAATATGATTAAAGTTTAAAACTCCCAGCTATTATTTGCTAAAATCTCCTCACTCAAACCTATTTGTTTTCCCATGAGCTATAAACTAAGACCTTACCAGCAAGAAGCCGTAGAACGCACCGTTTTACACTTTAGAAAGAGTAATGATCCTGCCGTTATTGTACTACCAACCGGCGCAGGTAAGAGTTTGGTTATTGCTGAACTTGCCCGTATTGCTAAGCAAAAAATATTAGTACTTGCTCATGTAAAAGAGTTGGTAGAGCAAAATTCGCAAAAATATAAAAGTTTTGGTTTAGAGGCGAGTATATTTTCAGCAGGTTTAAAAGAAAAGTCATTAAACCATCAAGTAACCTTTGCCAGTGTGCAATCACTTTCTCGTAATTTAAATAAATTAAATGAGCATTATTCGTTACTTATTATTGATGAATGCCACAGGGTAAATGGGGATAGAAAAAGCCAGTACGGAAAAGTAATAAGTAGTTTAAAAGAATATAACCCTCAGTTAAAAGTATTGGGTTTAACAGCAACACCTTATCGGCTAGGAACGGGGTGGATATACCATCATCATTATCATGGCTTTGTTAAAGGGACTAATGAAAGCCCGTTTAAAAGTTGTATTTTTGAATTACCACTCAGGTATATGATCAAACATAATTATTTAACGTCGCCAAACGAAGTTGATGCAGCGATTAGCCATTATGATTTTTCGTCTTTAGATAGCAATGCATTTGGGCAATATACGACTGATGATATGAATGCGCTTTTAAAAAACAGTGAGCGCGCAACGAAAGCGATATTACAGCAAGTAATTCAATACAGTGAAGAGCGTGAAGGTGTTATGGTTTTTGCAGCCACGGTAATGCATGCTCAGGAAATATTAAGCTATTTGCCAGCTCAACAAAGTGCACTTATAACAGGTGATACGCCAAACACTGAGCGCGATAAAATCATTAAGCAATTTAAAGCTAAGCAATTAAAGTATTTAGTTAATATATCGGTACTAACAACCGGCTTTGATGCGCCACATGTCGACTTTATAGCTATTTTAAGACCTACAGAATCAGTTAGTTTATATCAACAAATTGTGGGGCGAGGCTTGAGGCTATCTGAATCAAAAACGGATTGCTTAGTAATAGATTATGCTGGCAATGGTTTTAATTTATTTCACCCAGAAGTAGGCGATAAAAAAGGCGATAGTGATAATGAACCTGTGCAGGTACTTTGTCCTGGCTGTGGTTTTGCGAATATATTTTGGGGTAAAACTGATTCCGCAGGAAAAGTAATAGAGCACTTTGGCAGGCGCTGTAAAGGGCTGTTAGAAGATGATGATGGGCATAAAGAGCAGTGCGATTATCGTTTTAGGTTTAAAGAGTGTGAGCAGTGCGGTGCCCAAAATGATATTGCTGCACGTAAATGCCATGATTGTGGCGCGGCAATGGCCGACCCTGATGATAAGTTACGTAATGCATTAAACTTAAAAGACGCACTTGTGCTTCGATGTAGTGGGTTATCGGTAACTCAAATTAAAGATGAACTTATTAAAATAACGTATTTTGATGAAGATGGTGCAAGTTGCGATGAAATATATAACCTCGCAAATAAAGGCGGGCAATTTATATTTAATAAGCAATTTGGTCTACGAGTAGGACTTGGACAAACACCCATTAATTTTAAAACTGCAGAGCAAGTAGTAAAAGCACAATTTGAATTAGTACCACCGGATTTTGTTATTGCACGAAAAAGCAAAAAATATGGTTGGAAAGTGGCTGATAAGCTATTTGACTATAAAGGGGGTTTTAGAAAGGCAAATCAGTTAAGCCGCTAAGCTTAACTGATAGAGTACATTGAACTAATACAATTAAAAGGCAACTAAGCCTCGTCACCGTCCATTAGTCCCCAGCCGTCACCGTATCCATTAAAGCTATTAGCAATGCTCTCAATGTATTGCTCAGCTTGTCCTAAGAGGGTGTGCTCTGGCACCATTTGTACTTGAGTGATTACTTCCCAAACGCCAGTGTCTTTACATTTTTCAAGTTCAGCCTTTTGAACTAATGCATCAGAGACTATTTCTTTAGCAAATTTTTCAGCATCGGCTTCTTGTTCAAATAAAATAAAAAAATCGACTTGGTGCATTTTATTTAAATCAATGCCAGCAGCGGCTATTTCGGCTAAAAGTTGGCCGTTATCATCATCAGGGAATTGCATTAAAAACTCATTTAAAATTAATTTTTTATTCGTAGGCACTATTGTAACTAAAATATTGTCTTAACGCGTACTAATTTTAATTATGCTGATATTTATTCAAAGTTAAATTTACGCGTTAGATTGTTATTAAGTTAATGTGTTGCTCATTATGGCTATGCTAATATGCGGGTAATTAAACAGTTTTTTGTTAGATATTAAAAGTAAGGATATTTACTTGTTTATTAAGTTTTTACGTTGCATGTGTGTTGTGAGCGCTTTAATTGCGACAAATAGCTATGCGGCAGAAAAAGTCATAGAAGATTACGAAATTGAAGGGTTAAGTGGCGATTTAGAAAATAACGTAGCTCTTTACCTCAAGCAGTTAATTGGCGAGAAGCCAACCCGTACACTTCGCCGTTATGCTCAAAAACAAGTACAAAATAGCATCAAAGCACTTGGCTATTATAGCCCGACCGTCGAGGTTATTTATGATAAAGACGACAGCGAGCTAATTGTTAAAGTTGAACGGGGGCCTGCAACTCGCATAGAAGCAATTAATATTACGCTAAACGGTGATGGTCAAAGTGATACTCAATTACAGGCATTGATTAAAAGCAATCACTTAAAGCAAGGTGATGTTTTAAATCATGGTAAATATGACTCTGCTCATAAAAAAATAGAATCTATGTTGCTGGAGCTTGGTTATTTTGATGCTAAGTGGCCAGCGCGCAAATTAGAAGTATCGCTTAAAAAAAATAGTGCTGTTATTACTTTCATAATTGATACCGGAGTTAGGTATCAGTTTGGCGATATACAAATTGCCAGTAGTACACCCGCTGAAAAATACATACGCTCTATAGCGCCTTTCTCGCAGGGCCAACCTTATAAATCAACGCATATTGCTGACTATAACCTAGATTTATCAAGTACCCCTTATTTTGCCAGTGTACGTGTTTATGCTGACATTGCAGCGCGCAAAAACAGCCAAGTACCGATTAAAGTTGAAGTATTACCCAAGCCAGCTAACAGCTATGAAATTGGCGGTGGTTTTAGTACTGACTTAGGGCCCAAGGTGCGTTTTAAATGGAGTAAACCGTGGATCACAGAAGACGGCCATTACCTCGAAACTAATTTAAATGTGGCACAAAAGCAGCAAGATATTTCCATGGCTTATACAATTCCGGTTGATGATCCTAATGATGATTTATGGCGATTCTCTGTCGGTTATAAATTAGAAGATGAGCTCACAAACGACACTTACAGTGAAATATTAACAGGGCAAGTTCAGCGCCAATGGTTGACCGAAAATAAGTGGGTGCGTACTGCATTTTTACGCCGCGACCAAGAAACCTACCGTATTGGTGATGAAGACGAAGAAAGTACCGAAATGTTAATGCCGGGCATTAGCTACGCGCGCAAAAAATCAAAAGGCGGCACGACTCCTTATTGGGGAGAGCAGTGGCTTATATCTGCTGAGTTTGGCTTAGATGATGTGCTTTCGAGTACTAATCTGATTAGGGTGCAAATGCAACATGCATGGCTACGCACTTATTTTGACCGCCACTTGGTGTTTTTAAAAGCGAATGTGGGAGCAATGCTTGTTGATGATATTAACAACGTGCCATTTTCACTTCGGTTTTACGCAGGTGGCGATCAAAGCGTTCGTGGTTTTGCGTACCAATCAATTTCGCCTGAGAACGATGACGGCGAGCTAATAGGTGGTAAGTATTTACTATCGGGCACGATGGAATATAACTACCAGTTTGCTAAAAATTGGCGAGCAGCTTTATTTGTTGATGGTGGTACTGCGACTAATGATTTTTCTGATGATTTTGAAGTAGGTGCTGGTTTTGGTTTTCGCTATTTAACACCTGTAGGCCCAGTGCGTATAGACCACGCTTGGGGATTAACAAAAGAAAGTAAAAGCACACGTTTAAGTATTACCATAGGGCCAGAAATTTAATGTCAGTATTAAAAAAGATAACAGCCGCCGTAAGTGCTATTTTTGTCACGTTAGTTGTTGCACTATTTTGTTTGTTATTTACCGCACCCGGTAATCAATTTATTGCTTATAGTGCAAACAAAGCGGTAGATGGACTACATATTGAAATTAAAGATGGCCGTTTTATTTATAATGATGCCTTTAATGTACGCTTTGCTAGCAACGGATTGGACTTTAATGCACAACAATTGAAAATTGATTTGTTTTGGTGGCAGTGCGATGGAATTTGTATAGATAACTTAAGTGCTAAATCTATAAATTTAACATTACCAAAAACTGCAGAGTCACAAGAAGAAGCCGCGGCAGAGCCGCTTGAAAAAATCAGCTTACCTTTTAATATTGCTGTAAAAAACATTGCGATCAATAAATTTACTCTAGAGCATCCAAGTGCAAACGTAAGCGTTAATAACTTTAAACTCTCAGCAAAAGCAGAGGGTTCAAAGCTGACGGTTAAAAGCCTGAATATTCCCACCATACTTGTTGCCTTAAAAGAGCAAGAACAAGATGCGAAAACACAAACGGCGCAAAATACTCAAGCGCCTTTAACGCACCTACCCGCATTGCCTAATATAGAATTTACTTCGCCACTTGATTTAGTTGTTGAAGACTTTGAAATAGCTAAAATTACGATTGAGCAAAACGAAGCCCAACATGTTATTGAAAACATCTCGCTGCAATTAAGTGTGGAAGATGCGGTTATTAATTTAGAGTCATTCTCAGCAAAGTATGAACAGTGGCAGCTTAATACGCATCTTAATGCTGAGCTTGCAGGGAATTTGCCCGTGAAAGGGTATGTTGTTTTACAAAGTGACGAGCACCATGCCAATTTGCAGTTGAATGGCGACTTATCAAATCTAAACTTAAATTTAGAAACGCAGGGACAATATCCGCTTAGTTTAACGGCAACGGCAAATTTAAAGCAGAAAAACTATCCGTTTGAGTTAAATGGCAAAATTAAACAGTGGCTTATTGATGCACAAAGTAATGAGCTTAAAGTGCGAAATGTAAGCCTTAACGCACAAGGTAATGCTGACGACTATCAGCTTAGCCT
This sequence comes from Pseudoalteromonas sp. BSi20495, assembly GCF_000241185.1. Classification (NCBI taxonomy): domain Bacteria; kingdom Pseudomonadati; phylum Pseudomonadota; class Gammaproteobacteria; order Alteromonadales; family Pseudoalteromonadaceae; genus Pseudoalteromonas; species Pseudoalteromonas sp. BSi20495. The sequence goes on along the minus strand of NZ_BADY01000153.1, from coordinate 17,437 downwards.
ACAGGGGAATAGCCAATTAGGTGCGTACCCAGCTGTTGACTTAAATACCCAATTAAAAGGCAGTCTCACCAAAGCAACTTTACAAGCGCTAAGCATTAAAGCGAACGAAAGCAGTGCAACTATAAAAGCCAATGTTGATTGGCAAAAGGGCATACAGGCTAACTTTAATGGCACGCTTGCTAACTTAAAAGCGCAGTATTTAACTGATGCCGCTACCAGTGATATTTCAGGACAGTTTAAAGGCTCGTTTAATGCAGCTGACGACAAGTGGCAGCTACAAATGAATAATACAAAGTTAAGCGGATTACTTAACGACGTGCCACTAGAATTTGCCTCAAATTTTAAGCTCGACAACACGTTAAAAGCTAATATTGATAGCTTTTATTTAAGTAGCGGCACCAATAAATTAGCACTAAGCGGGCAAGTTGATGATACTTGGCAAGTTGATGGCAAAGTAACGCTAAAAAGTGATGAAAAAGCTAATATTCCATTTACTGCCGACGGCAACGCAAATTTAAAAGTAAGGGGGGAAAGGTTAATGCCCTCTGTTGATTTAGCACTAATACTCGATCGCTTTATTTTTGATGAAATAAACATTAATAAATTATCAGTAAAAGGGCAGTTAGATACCGCAGCCGATTGGCAAACCGATGTTTCGGTAAGTGTTGGTTCGGCGCTGGTGGCCGAACAGCAAATTAATAGCGTTAAAATTGATATTAGCGGCGACAAAACAGATCATCAACTTACGGCATCTGTAGATGCCGAGCAAGGCAGTGTAGAGCTTGAAGTTAATGGCAAAATTAATAATACCACTTGGAATGGCGAGCTTAGTAATGTAACGCTCAGCGATAAAAAGCTTAGTTTTAGTAATACTAAAAATATTGCCATTATGGTTAATACGCAAAGTGGCGACTTTGATGTGAGTGCACATTGTTGGGCATCTGATCAAAGTGAATTATGTATAGACACCTTAGCGCAGTCAAAAAATCTCGGTCAGTTAAATGCTAAACTAAGCAACTTAGCACTTGAGGAGCTTAAGCATTTTTTACCTAATAGCATTCGTACTCGCGGTAATATAGCTGGCGATGTAGCACTTAATTGGCAAAGCGGTGCGCTTAAAACATTACGCGCAAATATCGATTCTAGCGACTTAGAAGCAGTGCTAACCTCGGAAGAAGATCGTTTTAAGTTACCAATCGAAATTCTAACTATTAGTGCGTTTTCGGATTCTCAAATTGGCAAGCTTGAAGCTAATTTAGAATCAAGTGTATTAGGCAAAATTAATACACACATTAATATCGACGATATACAAAATACGCAAGCGCTTAATGGCACCATTAATATTGATAAAATACTCCTTTCAGACTTACAACCTTTTCTTGAAACCCTTGAGCAGTTAAAAGGTGATATTAGCGGGAAAGTGGCGTTAGCTGGTACGTTAAAAGATCCTTTATTAAATGGCGAGCTTAATGTGAGCGATATTAGTTTAGAGGGCGAGCAATTACCTATAGCGCTGCAAAAATCAAATATAAACGTATTGTTTGATAAAACAACAGCCACAATAAAAGGCAACTTAAACGACAATCAGGGCGGTAAAATAAATCTCACCGGTGACGTTGATTGGCAAGGTGCGCAACCTGCTGTAAATGTTGCGGTAGTTGGCGAGCAGTTTTATGTACGCGCGCAGCAAGGGGTTACTTTTAAAGTATCGCCGGATTTAAAAATAGGCTTGGCTAATAATGCACTCAAGCTTGCTGGTGAGGTAATTGTGCCTTACGGTCGTATAATGATTGAAGAGCTTCCTGAGGGTGCAGTGCAAGTTAGCGATGATGAAATTATTGTTGATCAAAAAACTGAGGCCACCGAAACAGTTCCGTTTGATTACGACATAGATTTAAAAGTGATTGTTAAAAACGATGTAAAAGTAGAATCGTTTGGCTTGGAATCAAAAGTTGCGGGTGATTTAGCTATAAAAATGAATCAAGGTGCACCAATTATAGCCACAGGTGAGCTTAACTTAATTGAAGGTACTTACTTAGCCTTTGGGCAAGATTTAATAATCAGCACAGGGCAAGTCGGTTTTAGCGGTTCAATTGAACAACCATTTTTAAATATTAAAGCAATACGTAACCCCGATACGACTGCAAATGGTGTCATTGCAGGGGTTACGCTCACGGGTAATGTTGAACAACCAACACTTAAAATATTTTCTGAGCCTGCGATGGATCAAGCTCAAGCACTCGCATATTTACTTAATGGCCAACCTTTAGGCGATGGAGAAAGTTCGTCAAGCGATGCTATGCTCACACAGTTATTACTCTCTCAAGGTGTTAGCCGCAGCGAAGGGGTTGTTTCTAAGGTAGGTGAAACCTTTGGGTTGTCAGATGTAAGTTTAAGCTCATCAGGTAGTGGTGATAGCACCAAAGTAGAAATATCAGGTTACGTAGCACCCAGCTTACAAGTTAAATATAGCGTGGGTGTATTTGATTCGCTCAGTGAAGTGGCTGTGCGTTATCAGTTACTTTCACAGTTATACATAGAAATAACGAGCGGGCTATACCAAAATGTTGATGTGCTATATAAGTTTGATTGGGAATAATCAAAACTATAATAATTATAAGGATATAAGCGATGAAAAAAATTATATTGCCAGCTCTGCTTAGTGCTTTATTGAGCGGTTGCGCTCAACAACTCGGTGATGATGTTGCTAATCAAGAGCTACCTTTATTGAGCGCGAGTGAGGTAATTGCTAGTGCAACAGATGATGACTGGCGAGTAGTGGATGCTCAAAATATTTTAAAGATAACACTGCCAACGGGCGATGCGTACATTGAGCTTAATGAACAGCTTGCCCCAAAGCACGCTCAAAACATTAAAAAGTTAGTACGAGAAGGGTTTTATAAAAATACCAGCGTTTATCGGTTTGTTGAAGGTTTTGTAGCGCAAGGCGGGGACAGCTCGGGTAAAAAGTTAATTAAAACGGCAGACAAAACAGTCCCAGCTGAGTTTTATTTAACAACAAACAAACCACTTTTAATTACTGAGCTAAATGGCGACGGGTATGCACCAGTTACCGGCTTTTTAAACGGCTTTGCAGTAGCTCAAAACTCAGCACATACGCAAACATGGCAAGTGCATTGTAGTGGCGTGTTTGCAATGGCGCGCGACAACGATATAAATAGTGCGAACACGGAGTTTTTTGTAACGATAGGGCAAGGCCCGCGCTACCTTGATAAAAATATTACGGTGTTTGGTCGAGTGCTTGAAGGTATAGAGCATTTTAACCGTTTAGCGCGTACACCAACTGAAGGGAAAGCATTTAACCCAATTACAAATATACAAGTGCTTGGCGATGTACAAAGCGATAAAAGTATATTTAAAGTGATGAAAACAAACTCATCGGTGTTTAAAAACTTAATCAATGCTCGTAAAAACCGTGTTGAACCATGGTTTGTTAAAGCACATAACTACGTTGATGTGTGTGGTATGGCCATACCCACTAAGCGCGAAGTTATACCAATTCCAATAAATAGCTGATCTATTTTACTTGCTAAAACAACCCATTTCTTTGTTGTAAATTTCGCAAAGGGAACAACCATTTACATCAATTTACGCCTAGAACTGAATTATTTTTTCGGCGTAAAATTTAGATCACATACTTAATGGAATTGGTATTAATTAAAGAATGTAAAAAAGGAGCCTAGGCTCCTTTTTAATACTCATATTCCAGTTTAAAATAACCTACTGACGATTAATTTTAACTGCAAATGGCGTATCGTTATAATGCGTAGAGCGATACGGGTTTATATCAAGCCCACCGCGACGAGTGTAACGCGCGTAAACCTCTAACTCTTTAATATTAAGTTGTGTTGTTAAATCGCTATAAATACGCTCAACACACTGCTCATGAAATTCGTTATGCGTTCTGAACGAAATTAAATAACGCAATAACGACTCACGGCATATTTGCTCGCCTGTGTATCGTATAATTACACTTGCCCAGTCAGGCTGGGAGGTAATTAAACAGTTTGATTTAAGTAAATGGCTGTAGAGCGTTTCTGTTACTACGTTATCATTCTTTGCTTTAAGTGAATTAGCATCAATATCGTAATTATTAATCTCAATATCTAAATCATCAATACATTCACCTGGCAGCGCTGTACACGGTAAGCAATTGTAATCATCAGGATTATATAAAGTCACTTTGACAGGGCTGTTAACTGCGTTTGATAAATCATCAATTAAATGCTGTTTTACTATATCAATGCTTTCAAATCGGGTTTGGTTAAAGCTATTTAAATAAAGTTTAAACGACTTTGACTCAATAATATGGCTGCTTTGGCATTCAAAGGTAAATAAGGCCACGGCAACTTGCGGTTTACCTTTATTGTTTAGCCATGAAAGCTCGTAACCTGTCCAAATGTCTTGGCCTTTAAATGGAAGCTCTGCTTCGTCAATATTTAAAGCATCACGATTTAGTTTGCGCGCAATAGGGAAAAGCAAGCTTGGCGTGTACACATCTACATACTCAGTAGATTGGCCTAATACGCTACCTTTAAGGTCTGGAGAATTGCTGTAATCTGTCATGTTTGCTCTTAAATAGTTACAATAGGGACATTATATCTAATTTAAATGAGTTTCACAGTATGTCTGTTGCATTGCTTATAGAACAACTTCATCAAACATTTAGCGAAAATACCCTTAAAAACACTACAAAGTACCCACTTATTGCGCACGACGAGCAATGGCCAAGCCCATGTGAAGTTGGTGAGGTTGACGAGCAAGGAAACATTCAATGGCAGGGCGCGCGTCAGCAACCTGCAGGTTCGCTTAATGATTTAGCCAGTGCACTAGAACTTGAGTTTCCAAAAGCGCTTAGCGAGCTATACGGGCATATGTACGGTGGAAGTATTTTAGCAAGTATTGATGGGCATCAGGTTGAATTACTACAAGCATGGAACGAAGAAGACTTTCATTTGCTACAGCAAAATATAACGGGCCATGTTTTAATGAAACGCAAGCTCAAGCAACCAGAAACAGTATTTATTGGTTTAACTGATCAAGATGATTTACTAGTAAGTGTATTGGTGCACACTGGTGAAGTATGTTTAGAGCACGTAGGCAAAAAAACACACCATGTACTTGCACCTAACATTAATGCTTTTTTAAAGGCATTAGAGGTTTAAAACGTGTTTAATAAATCAGCTTAGCGTCATCACTAAGCTGATTTTAAGCACTCATTAAAGTGGTTACTGAAAATCCCACGATATATTAGACACTAAGCCACATGGCTCACACCTAAAGTCGAATAACCCAAACCACGATTCAGGTAATTTCCAGTCGCCATGACAACTAGGGCATTTTCGTTCAAGTTCAGACGCTTTATCTACGCCGCCTACACGGTATAAATAATAATAGGTTGGCTTTTTAGTTAAAAAACTAATTCGCTTTGTTATGTCTTTTCCACGTCTATATAGGTCGCTTTGGACACTCGATATTTCTTCAAGTGCCGGAAACTCACAACGGGTTGCGCCATTAATTTGAATTTGATCGCAGGCTTGCCAATCTTCTTGCCATTTTATAAGCGTTTTATAGTCACCATTAGCAATTGCCGGAATACGAAATAGCGGCACAGGCAAAAAGTCATCACCACAATAAAGCGGGCTGCACGTATGCACATAGGTTGTATATAAAATATAACTTGATGGTTCTTTGCAGCAATCAGCGCCGTTGGAGTGAATATCTTGTCCAATTACTTTTACTTTTGGCGCAAGTAGCCCAGCACTATGTAACTTTTCGATACTGTGCTTAACAAACGGGCTGTTATTTAGCGGGTGCATTGCATCTTCAGTAGGGCACATTACGCGGGTAATAAAAAATCCATCTTTTAAAACGGTTGGAAATTCTTCCCCCATTATTTGACCATTAAAACGCAGTGCATTTACTAAGCGATTTATTGCTTGTTCGGCTTGTTCTAGGGTGGTGTCTTGGTAGCAATCAAAAGTTAAATCAACAACGAACATTTATAGTCTCAAATTATTTTTGTTCTAGCAGCGCAAGAAGTTTATCGAGTTTTTGCTCAATTCTATCTAATTGACTTGTTTTAAGCTCAGTATTATCTGACTGCTGTGGGTTTCTCATGAAGTTATTAATTGAATCAGGATTGTTTTTATATTGGCTTACTGCTGCAATAATCATCGGCATTGGAACCGGTTGCGCCAAACGGCTTTTAGTTAGTGCTACAGTAGGGGTTTTGCCTTCATCGAGAAGGGCTTTGATTGCATCAAATACAACTGAATTCATTAGATATATAACTCTTTAATAAAATAAATACGCAGCATATAAATGCTGCGCAAATGCTATGTTAGCAATAAATAAGGGAGGGTACATTAAATAAATTACTTACTTTGACGAATGCGTACATCTAACTCGTCAATTACTTCACTCCAATCTCCATCTTCTGCAAGGGATTCAGCTAAAAAGTGTTGTTGTGCTTCATCCCAAAAAGAAGCTTCTTGGAGTCGTGTTGTGTCTTCTAATTCATGTGAGGCAATAAACGCATCTATTTGCTCATCACTATTTGGTAATCCAAGCTGTGCAAAAAGTGTGTTAATGTCGTGTTTTGTCGTATCCATGATATTGCTCCTTTAAATGAATGAAAACTCATACTAGTGCCTAACTGTACCTCTTGCTAGTTAAACTCTCGCTGAATTTACGGTTAATAATTTTAGGTATATAGTTAGGTTTAAAGTTAAACAGCCTATAGCTAAAATAATAAAGGAAATACAATGAGTGTAACCACACCAGCTGATACGTTCAGCGTACAGTATTTAGCTGCAGAAGATATTAGTACTGCAGCGAGCCTAATTTATCAGGCTTATCATGACGATCCTGTATTACTAAACATGCTTAGCTACAATGACGAAAATAAATCAGTTTACGAAAAAAAACTACGATCATTAATTCGCGAAGAACTCAGTAGTTTTTGGCAAGAAAAACAGCCACTAATTGGCCTATACCGCAACGATAAATTAAAAGCAGTAGCGTGTGTATTTGAATCTAATAGCCAATTACAAGCGCAGCGTTATTGGCACTGGCGTTTAAAATTAATGCTGAGTGCGGGCTACTTGCAAACAAATCAATTAATAGATAAAGAACAAACAATTAGAGACGCGCTTAAACAGAAAGGTAATTACTATTTTTTAGCTTTTATTGCCGTAGATCCGCATTTTCATGGGCAAGGATTTGGCCGTTACTTACTACGTGGGCTGGATGACTTAGTTAAATGTAACGCTGAGTCAACAGGGATGGCTGTATTTGTAACACGTAAGGAGCACATTGAATTTTTTAAAACTGAAAAGTTTGAAGCATTTAAACACCTTACTTTTAACCAAGTAGAGGGCGAATTACTGTTTAAATCAATAATTGAGCCAGCTATTTAAAATTATAATGTAAGCCAATGCGCCCAAACGGACATAAGGCCGTGAGACATCTCTTACATTGTTGTGAGCATAATCAGTTTAAGGCTACTATTAAGTGGCTTTTTTTAATTTAAGTTGCTGTTATTAAATGTTTATTTTGTTTTTTTCATTTTTGTGACGCTTATTTATTTAATGTTAAGTCCTATTACTCACACTCGTTTGCTTTAAACTTTACTTTGTCAAGAAGACATAGCTCAATGATTGAGTTACTGCCAAGGATATGGAATAGGCAACGTAGCGGACGCTAGCAGGAAGCAAAAAGGACAAGTTAACAAGGAAAGCAAGGACGAATAGGAAGTGCAAGGTGCGCTAAAGTAGCAGGAGCTACTTAAAGGATTACCACGGATGATGCTAAAGGATATAGCCAAGCGTTAGATTACGCATAGGCCAAGGTGGCGAGAGGACATAGCAGGATGCAAAAGTGGCAGGAGCTACTTCAAAGGATTACCAGGGATGATGCTACAGGATGTAGCTAAGCGTTAGTTTGCGTGGATTTGCCAAGATGGTTATGGATATTGCAGGATGCAATGTGAGGGTAGATAAGGCTGTTTACTCGTTCAGGGGATGATAATACGGATTAATAGATAACGGATATCTAGCAGGATGCAGTCCAATTGGGGCGTAACTTTAGTTACGCCTTAGTTTTTTGTGTTTGAGTAAATTTAATTTAGCCCTAAATTAAATCCATTTATATTTTATGGGGTGGAACAACCACACTTTTCAAAAACTCATTTTCCATAATTAACACACCTTGATAAGCATTTTCACCGTCACTTGAAAACTCAAATATAAATTCACTTTTAATGCCTGGCTTGCCGCTCTTTAAAAAACCAAAGCGGCGTTTTGTGCATGCAACACTCATTAACTGCACCTGCAGTTGCTCACTTTGACGTTTAGCATGAACGTTCGCCGCTTCAGCAACCTTTCGGTTAAGCCAAAATAAGTAAATTACACTACCAATAAGTATGAACGTCCATAAACTTGCCATTTAAGAGAATAACCTTCCAATTGCACGCGCGAGGGTTTCGCTACGATTTTCTTTACGTAATAAGCCTAATAAATGCGGGCGAATAGTCGGTATTGCAACTAAGTCAGCAAAAATACTTGGAAACAATTCTTCAATTTTTTGATGATGCGCGCAATTATCCATAAATACATGTAAGCGTTCAGGGTTTTCTAATTGCTTAAAACACCGCCCAGCTATTGTTAGTAACACGTCAGAGTCGTGCCTCACTGTTGAGCTTAGTACAGTGTCGACTAATTGAGCGCATAACCCTTGAGCTTGACCTTTTGAAATTGATCTTAGTGCTGCGGTTATAGCCACTGTGTCGTTGTCACTAATTGCACCCTGCGTGTAATCAACAAGTAACTCACTCATTGATGTTGGTATTTCAACGTGTTCAAGCATGGCACTGAGTGGCTGTAGTACTTCAATAGGTAAATGCGCCCATGCTTTTTGCAGATTACTTAAGTTTGTATCTCTGTCTAAGCGTAGTGCAAAATCGGCAATACCCTGTAGTGCAACACTTTGCCAATTATCAAAACCAATTTTACCGCTAAAGTACAGTTGTGCATGCTCGTAATACTGCGATGCAGGCTGTTTTAATAGTACTTTTACTTGGGCGTTAAATGCCGCTAATTTATTTGCGTTTGGTGTAAAAACATAAGGGTTATTATCAAGTTTTCCATCGGCTTGCTCACCTGTAATTTCAGTGCCTAGTGCTTGAATAACCATATCAGCAAAGTGATCGCGACTAGCACTTACCAGCATACTTTGCTCATCAAGTGGAAATTTTAAAAACCATACATACGGTTCTTTACTGGCTTTAATATCCCAAAATTGAATAGCGAGCCATGCATGACCAGCAAGTGGATAAGGGTAAGGCACTTGAGCTTGTTCAATAGCTAAAAATTGTTTTTTATCAAGCTTAGTAATGTGCCTGCCAATATCAAAAGCACGCCACTGAGTACCCGCACCATCTAAAAGCTGACCTAATGTAGCTATTTGATCACTCATTGTTTTCTCAACTGTTTTTACTGCAAAATTACATTAATTATACGTCATAGCCGCCTATGAGGGAACAGGGTATAATTGCATTACATATATAAAAGAGGGTGGTTATGTACCAGCAAACCCAAACTTATTTAGTGCAGCTAACGGCACTTTTACAAAAACACGCGCTTTGGCAAAGTGGGCCAATAGACGCTGAGGCACTGCTTTCAAATACTCCTTTTTGTCACGATACAATGGCATTTGAGCAGTGGTTACAGTTTGTATTTATTGAAAAAATACAGCAATTAATAACACATAGGCAACCACTGCCGCGTAACTTTGCTATTGCCCCTATGGCGCAAATGACACTTGTGAATAAAGCCGGAAGCGATGAAATAATTGAATTACTAACAGCCCTTGATACCTTTTTAGGAGAACCAAATGAGTGAGCGTCCAGCGCCTATTGAATATGGCGAGCTGACTATTTTGTATCAAGATGAAAACTATGTGGCTATAAATAAGCCTTCAGGTTTATTAGTGCATCGCTCGTTTTTAGATAAACACGAAACCCAGTTTGCTATGCAAATGTTGCGCGACCAGCTAGGGCAACATGTATTTCCAGTACATAGGCTCGATAGACCTACGTCGGGCGTATTACTGTTTGCATTGAGCTCGGAAGCAGCTCGCGATATGAACCAGCTATTTATTGAAGGTACTATTGCTAAGCGCTATTTAGCCTTAGTGCGCGGTTTTGCGCCAGAGTCAGTATTTTTAGATAAACCGCTTAAAGAAGAACTTGATAAAATAGCCGATAAGTTTGCAGATCAAGATAAAGCACCGCAAGAAGCGCAAACCCAGTTTAATTGCTTGCACCAAGCTGCATTGCCTATTCCTATAGGTAAGTATCCAACAGTGCGTTACTCGTTAGTTGAGTGTTTTCCAAAAACCGGGCGCAAGCATCAAATTCGCAGACACTTAAAGCACTTATCACTGCCTATTATTGGTGATGTAAATCACGGTGATAATCAGCATAATCAATTTTTTAGAGAGCATTTTGAACTAAGACGCTTAATGTTATTTGCAACAGAGCTTAGTTTTGTGCACCCTTATAGTAATGAATCAATAAAAATTAAAGCGCCACTAGGTGAAGACATGCTTGAAATATGTAAGCAGCTAGGTTGGCCAGAGCAAGAAAAGGATTATTAATGGCACATATTAGTATTTTTGTAGGCAGCGTTAATGGCGGTGCAGAGCGTTTAAGCGATGAAGTTGCAGCCACAATAGAGCAAGCGGGTCATACTGCAACGCTAATTACTGAAGCATCACTTGATGATATAAAAAATGCATCGCATATTTTAATTGTTACCTCCACAACAGGCCAAGGTGATGTACCGAGTAATTTGGCCGGATTGTACTTTGCAATGAATAGCACTTTCCCAATGCTTACCGATAAACCATTTGGTGTAATTGCAATGGGTGACAGATGCTACGGCGATACATTTTGTGGCGCAGGGCGTAGCTTTGACGAGTTACTACGCGATTTACAAGCAAAGCCTGTGGGCAACCGCCTAGAAATAGATGCATGTGAAGATTTTGAACCATGGCCAGTAACCGAGCCTTGGTTAAAAGTATGGCTAGAAAAACTACCTGTTTAATCCTTAACTTTAAGGTATTAAAAAAGGAGCGCATGCGCTCCTTTTTGCTTTTTTACTTTTAATATAGTTTTATAAATTAACTACTTCTGACATCTACTTTAAGTTTTAGCTTTTGGCCCGGTTGTAAGTATTTTTGACCGGCTAAATTATTCCACTTAATAATTTCGTTAACGCTTAGATTAAACTTAGACGCAATACGTGCAAGAGAATCACCTCGGCGTACTTTGTATGTAATAGTACGGTTGGTGCTTGCCGTTGCTTGTGGTTTATTAGCTGACTTATACACAGTTAGTTTTTGATTTAGGCGCAATACAGAGTTTTTCTTTAGTTTATTCCATTTAGCCAACTCATCCATAGTTACGTCATATTCGCGGCTAATGTCCCATAACGTGTCGCCACTTTTAACTGTGTGCGAAAGCTTTGTGCGAGTTGCTTTATTAGCAGCTAAACGCATCTGCTTTGGTAAATGCTCACTATTTATAGCGCCATCAGTAAGCGGGACTAATAATTCTTGGCCTACTTTAATCGTATTTGATTTGAGTTTATTAAGCGATCGGATTGCGCTTGAGCTTGTTGTAAACTTTTTGGCAATTACCGATAAGCTGTCGCCTCGAGCCACAATATAACGCTGCCAGCGTAATCTGTTTTTAACATCAGTGTTTGCTAGTTTTTGGCTAAATTCCTCTGCTTTATCAACAGGCAATAATAAAGAATGTGGGCCATTGGGATCAGTTGCCCAGCGATTAAAACCGGGGTTTAATCTGTATAGCTCAGTAAGCGTCATATCAGCCATATCAGCAGCAAGTGCTAAATCTATTTGCGAGCCAACATCAACCACTTCAACCACTTGTGCATTAATTACTGGTTGCCATGTAACGTTAAAATCATCTGAGCGTTTTAATAAATCGGCAAGTGCTAATAACTTTGGTACGTAGGCTGTTGTTTCGCTTGGTAAATCAAGAGACCAAAAATCGGTAGGTAAATGCTTTTTACGATTCTTTTTAATCGCGCGCATTAAACGCCCTTCACCTGAATTATAAGCAGCAATCGCATTTAGCCAATCGCCTTCAAGTGTTTTATGTAAATACGATAAGTAATCAAGTGCTGCGCGAGTCGACTGCACTATGTCGCGACGACCGTCGTACCACCAGTTTTGTTTTAAATCGAATCGCTCACCGGTTGCAGGCATAAACTGCCAAATGCCCGATGCGCTGCGATTAGAATAACCAAACGGGTCAAATGCACTTTCTACAATAGGCAGTAGTGCAATTTCGATTGGCATTTCGCGCTTTTCTACTTCTTCAACAATAAAGTGTAAGTAAGGCTCTGCACGTTTAGAAATACGATCTAAATAGGCTTGGTGGCGAGCATAATAATTACGTTCAGTAACAACAGGGCGGTTTTGCGGTATTTCGATAGAAAGTTGGTAGCGAATTCGCTCCCACACATCATCAAACACGGGAGCTTCTTGCTCATCAGGGTCGACTTGCTGATATTGTGCGTTTACCATCAATGCATTGTTAATGTCGTTAGGACTTGCGCCTTCGAGTTGTTGGTTTGTTTGCATGGCGACTTGAGAGTCTGAGTCTAAAGTTGTCACAGTTTGACAACCACTTAGCGCTAACGCCAAGGCTATTAATAGGGGAGATTTATTCATAAATACCAATACATCGGGTAAAAAACTCGGCGAATACTACCTGTTATGAGTTAACATTGCCACTGAATGACTTTTTAAAACGCAGAAATAGAATCATCACTATATCTTAAGTTAATGATTCTAATAAAATAAATGTTAAAGTATTAGTTTGTGCATTAAAAATTGTCTTTGAACTGCCTCAGACTCGCAAAGTTTCCCCAAGGTTCATTGTTTTTTGTAACCGAGGTAAACTCTTCTGGCACTAACTCTGTAATGGTTGGCAAATCGCTACGCATAAATGGATTTATTTTTAGCTCTTGGCCAATAGAAGTGGGTAGGGAGATTTGGTTATTACTGCGTAATTCATCTACTTTTTTACTGTACGCAAGGAGTTCTGGGTTACGTGGTTCAACGGCTTTGGCAAAGGCAAGGTTAGCTTGCGTGTATTCGTGCGTGCAATACACACTGCAGCTTGCAGGCAGCTCTCTTAGTTTATTAAAAGACTCCCACATTTGCTCTGGCATGCCTTCAAATAAGCGCCCACATCCACCGCTAAACAATGTATCGCCGGTAAAAGCAAGTTCATCATTTGTGTAACAAATATGATCAAGCGTGTGTCCAGGAGTTGCTAAAATAGTAAAGTTAATATTAAGCACACTGATGCTTTGTCCATCAGTGAGTGCGTGAGTGACGCCTTTAAATGGACTATTTGCAGGGCCATAAACCGATATATCTGGATAGGCGTCAACTAATTCAGCTACGCCATCAGTGTGGTCGTAGTGATGATGCGTAATTAAAATGCCACCAAGCGTTAGTTTATGCTCAGCTAAGTACGTTAATACGGGATGCGCTTGGCCTGGATCGACGACCCATGCTTGGTTACTGTTATCGGTAGTTAAACACCAAATGTAATTATCAGAAAAGGCTTTAATTGCTTTGACTTGCACCATGGTAAATTGCTCTATAAAGTGACACTTATCGCATAGTATAACGAGCTCAAAAAATGAAACCAGCCCTTAGTTTTCAAGAAGGACCCAAACCACTGTCGTGGCAGCAGTTTCCTCATGGGGATTATTTGCGTGCAGATATTGAACGCAAAATGGAGCAATGGCTGCCGCGTATGTTTGGCTATCATATGCTTAAGTTGGGTAATTTAAGTGGCGAATTAAACACAAGTATAAGTACGATTAAACATCAAGTGTGTGTTGCAGAGCCAGGACCTTACACCGGGGTAGTTGCTGACATAGATGAACTGCCATTTTACGAGCACAGTATTGATGCTTGCATACTAAGCCATTGCTTAGAGTATCATTCAGACCCGCATCATATTTTACGAGAAGCACATCGCACGCTTATTCCGGGCGGTTATATACTCGTGACTGGTTTTAATCCGTTTAGTTTGTGCGGGCTTGCACAAATGCTGCCTTTTAGTGGTCAGAAATTACCATGGACAGGGCGCTTTTTTACCCCTGCGAGGGTTAAAGATTGGCTAAATTTATTGGGTTTTGAAATTGTAAGTGACGAACGTTTTATTTATTCATCACTGGCAAGAGGTAACAGGTTATCAAGATTTGAGTTTTGGCGGACTTTTGCAAAACAGTATTTAAAACCAATGGGCAGTGTTTATATGCTGGTGGCACGAAAAAGAGTTGCGCCACTTACGCCGATAAAACCTAAGTGGCATGCAAGGCCGCAGTTTGCACCCGTAAAAGGGGCAGGGCTTAGGCAAACCTCTAAGCAGCATTACAAAACGTGTGACCAAAAAAATAATACCAATTGCATTAAATAAGTGATCTATTATAGCGCTAAGAAAATAGCACATTAACAAGGCGAAAATTGTGACATATAGTTGTTCTATATGAATAATTTTTAACGCAGTTAGTGAGTTATTTAATGCGATAGAATGAACATGTTTTTAATAAATTGGTATAACAACTAGCTTAGAATAAATTTAAGGCTGGTAGCCTACATCTTCTAGTAAATCTTTACTGCCTGCGGCATCGCGCGCTAAATCGTCAACTATTTCGTTGTACTTATGGCCGCTATGCCCTTTAACCCATTTCCAGGTTACATTGTGCTCGCTACAGGCTTTATCTAGGCGTTTCCATAAATCGACGTTTTTAACCGGCTTTTTAGCTGATGTTAACCAGCCACGTTTTTTCCAGTTAGTGATCCACGATTCAATACCTTGCTTAACATATTGGCTATCGGTTGTTAGATTTACTTCGCATTCTCGAGTGAGTGATTCTAGGGCTACAATAGCCGCGAGCATTTCCATTCGGTTATTCGTTGTGAGTTTATAACCTTGGCTCATTTCTTTTTCGTGACCGTTATAAATCATAAAAATACCATAACCGCCGGGGCCTGGATTACCTAAACATGAGCCATCGGTGTAAATCTCTACGGTTTTTTGCACTGTTTTACCTTGATCTTATGTACAATAAAGTGATTATAGAAAGATACCAGAATCAGGCTAAATTCGATATGGCACGTAGACAAATAGTTTTAGATACAGAAACCACCGGCATCGACCCTAAACAAGGGCACCGTATTATAGAAATTGGGTGTGTAGAGTTAGTAAATCGCCGTTTAACAGGCAATAACTTTCACGTTTATATAAACCCACAACGCCCAAGCGAAGAAGAAGCAATCGACGTTCACGGTATCACTAACGAATTTTTACGTGATAAACCACTGTTTCATCAAATCGCGCAAGAGTTTTTCGACTATATTGAAGGGGCTGAACTAGTTATTCATAATGCGCCGTTCGATGTTGGTCATATGGATAACGAATTTGCGTTGCTTAATCAGGGTTATCCTAAAACGAGTACGTTTTGTGAAGTTCTTGACACGCTTAAAATGGCGCGTGACTTGCATCCAGGTCAAAAGAACAATCTTGATGCTTTATGTCGTCGTTACGATGTAGATAACGCCAAGCGAACGCTTCACGGTGCGTTACTGGATTCTGAGATTTTAGCTGATGTTTACCTTGCCATGACGGGCGGTCAAACAAAACTAAATTTGAATCAAAACAAAGATGACGGCAGCGAGCAGCGAAAGGGGGGTATAAAGCGTTTAAATAGTGACAGAGCCCCACTAGTTGTATTGCGAGCAAGCGATGCTGAGCAAAGCGCACACGAAGCCCGATTAGATCTTGTAAATAAAGAAGGCGGCCAATGTTTATGGCGCGCTGAATAAGGCCATAATATGAAAACGATGTGTTTTGTAACTGTGCTAATAGCGGTTAGCTGTTTTACAAATAATGCTTATAGCGCTAAGCAAGTGGAAGTACTTAAACGCGATGGCCAACAAAATGAAATACCTTTATTAGAAAATCGTTTTCGTATAGATAGTCAAATTGATGAAATAACGTTACTTTTTTTTAGAAAGGCAGGTACACCTGCTGTTATTTTAGTAAGGCCAGATGGCAGTAAATACTTTGCTCCCGACTCAGTTAAAGATCCTAACATTGAATGGTTTGATGAACTTAACTACGATCTCGTTACAATTAAAAAGCCAACGCCTGGGCCTTGGCAAGTTATAGGCAGCATATTACCAGATAGTCGAATCGTGGTATTAGGTGAGGTGTCGTTGCAGGCAGAGTCGTTACCATCTGTGTTATTTAGAGGCGAATCTGTAAAGGTTACGGGTAGAGTATTAAATGATGGCGAACCAATTAATGCTAACTTATTTAAAGATGTGGTTAGTTTACATGTCGATTTTGTCAGTACTAACAACGAGAGTTTTGCGAATTTCGGTGCTGGTATACAAGAAGTTGCTGAGTTTAAAGATGATGGTCGTGGGTTTGATGAACGACCAAAAGATGGTGTATTTACCGGTGAATTTAAATTAGATTTCCCTGCAGGAGAGTGGACACCAGAACTTTACATTGCGACTCCTTTGCTACAAAGGCGTATAACCCAAAAAGCACTTATTATTCATGAGCCGCCTTTTGAGTTTGATATAGCTTTAGCTAAAGAGGATTTTGATGATCATATTTTAGCTATAACTATTGATGCAAACATTGTTAAACCTGAAACCGTGATAATTCAGGGCAAAATATATTATCCCAATAATGAAGAACAAATGTTTACTATTGATGCAATAGCAAATGTATCACGCCAGCTTACGATAAAAAATTATGACTGGGGTCGGTATAGTGTTGAACTGTCTGTTTTTGGCACTAATATAAATGATCGTGAATTTATGGCAACGCTACCCACATATAAATTTGAGATAGAACGACCCATAGAAGCGGTGCCCGAAATTGACCCTGCAACGATTATTACGCCTGATGAAATGATTAAAAGCGATCCTGATGAAGGAAAAATGACCACATCAACAATAATTAGTTTGATTGTCGGCTGTAATATATTCATATTATTGGTTGGTTGGCTGTTAATTCGTATATTTGTTCAGAAAAAGTCGATTAAATTTAACGTCAGGCTGCCTTTTTTAAAGAAAAAGAAAGCAAGTGAAGATGACGTTACTGACTCAGAAAAAAATCAAGTCGGTAAAAATGGCTCAAAAAGTGACAAATCAGGTGAAATTTTAAACCTTTCGATGACAGATGACTAAAAAACCTATAAAAAAACAAAAAAGCCCTTGACGAAATAGGGGTTGGTTCGTATTATTCACGCCGCTGTCAGGGAGACCTAAACAGCAACGAAAA
>NZ_BADY01000154.1:0-19111 GCF_000241185.1 Pseudoalteromonas sp. BSi20495 | reverse complement strand
GCTCGGCTTTTTTGTATGTAAGAGGTTTATTGCTGTAAATTCAACCAAAATAACGCTAGAATACACGCCTTATTTTTAGGCTATTTAATACCAATCCGTAATAATACTTAATCAATTTGAGTGATTAAATCTGACGTTAACAGCGTTAAAAATTCTGATACATGACTGCATGGATGCGGGGTAATGCAGGAGTTAAATAACGAAATTTTTGCCTTGTTATCGACACGATTTTCTTACTTCAAAATAGATCACTTAATTAAGCGAATTGGTATAGGGTGTAGATTTGTTTATTGTTTTACTAAGTTGTGTGTTTATAGCCGTGATGTATTTGGAAACGATTAAAAAAGGCATGCCAATTAAGCGATGGCTTATTTTGGCTGGTTTACTTGGGCCGGTAGCATGGTGCTTGTTTAACTTACATTATCGCCGCGCATTGGTACGAAATGTAGGGATTAAAGCATGTATATGGCGCCCTTAATTTATACCGTTCTGAATAAGTGTTGGGACAATTTAATGAATTAAATCACCCCATACCTAAGCAGATTGGTATTAACTGAAAGTCTGGTTAGCTTATTGATGCCATATTTTCAGTATCCGTTCTAATTAGACTAGGCGCAGCTTTAGTTTGTTGTTGTTTCAAAAAATCAGTAAACTCGTCTTTAGAGAGTGGCTTAGAATAAAAGTAACCTTGTACTGTTTCACAATTCAATTTTTTTAGTATTTCAATTTGTTCAGCCTGTTCAACCCCTTCGGCAACGACATGTAAATCAAGGTTATGTGCAATCGTTACAATTGAGTCGACCATGTTACGACCACGTTCATTTTTCATATCATCTATAAATGCCTTGTCTACTTTTAACGTGTTAAGCGGAAATTGTTTTAAGTACGCCAAGGAAGAGTAACCGGTGCCAAAGTCATCCATTGCTAAGTGAATCCCTCGGGCACTTAATGAGCGCATAATCGCAATGGCTTCTTTGGGATCATCCATTACAGTACCTTCGGTAATTTCAAGCTCTAAGAAATACGAAGGCAGTTCATTTTTTTGTAAAATAACGTCAATGCGAGATGTTAAATCGGGTAGGCTGAATTGTTTAGCGGATAGATTAACGGCGACTCGACCACTAAATAGACCGCTATCAAGCCATTGTTTAACATCTCTGCAAGCTTTATTTAATACCACTTCACCAATTTCAATTATTTGACCTGTTTCTTCAGCTATAGGTATAAATACACCAGGGCTAATAATGCCTTTTTTAGGGGTTATAAAGCGAACCAACGCCTCCATCCCTGTTAACTTTCCGGTGCGAATATTCATTTTTGGTTGATAGTAAACCTCAAAATGATCTTCTTTTAGGCCAAAACGCATAAGGTTTTCTATTTGCAGGCGTTTAACTGCTTGGCGGTTCATCGTGTCGTTAAAAAACAGATAACTATTACCTTTCTTTTTAGCGTGATACATGGCCGTATCTGCATTTTTCAAAAGTAGTTCTGGTGTATTACCATCTTCAGGAAAGAGTACAATGCCAACGCTTGAAGTAATCGCGAGCTCATGACCAGCCATTTTAAAAGGTGTAGCAATAGCGGCTAAAAACTGTTTAGCCGTGCGGGTGATCACATGAATATCATTGGTATCAGACATTACTAGAGCAAACTCATCGCCCCCTAAACGGTAAAATACATCGTTCTCTCGGGTTAGTTTATTTAAGCGCATAGCGAGCTTTGCAAGCAGGCTATCGCCTAACTGGTGTCCTAATGAGTCGTTTATCTTTTTAAAGTTATCTAAATCGAATACAAGCAGCGCATGGTGTGAATTTTGTTTAACTAACTTATGTAAATCGGTAAAAAATAAATTTCGGTTAGGCAGGCTTGTTGTACGGTCGCGATTTGATAAATTATGCAGTTGTGATTCTGCTTTTTTACGTTCAGTTAAGTCAGAGTAAACAATCACGTAATTTGTAATTTGGTTTTGATCATTTTTAATTTCATCAATTGAAATTTCAAATGGTAGTAAAACGCGTTCGCTATTACGTAGCTTTACCTCTCGTTGAATATGTTCATTCTCACGTACAATTTCGATAATTGTATCAATGAAGCCTTGTTCATAACCAGGTAAGGTAAAGTCTTTTTTAAGGTATTGTTCTCGCACACCTCCAAAGAGGGTTAAAAAACTAGGGTTTATATCAACTAACTTAAAGTTTTTGTCGTAAATAGCCAGCGCATCAGTTAGCGACTCAACACATTTTGCAAAGAGATTCAAACGCTCTTCGGTTGATTTTAACTGTGATATATCTCGTACAGTACCCGTCATTCTTAGTGGTGATAGGTTGGTATCTTTTTCTATAATTTTGCCGCGATCAAGTACCCAATGCCAACGGCCAAAGGTATCTTTAATACGATAAGTCGCTTCGAAAAAAACGGTTTTTTCTGCAAAGTGTTTTTTAAGTAAGTGTTCAACATTTGTAATATCGAGTGGGTGAATGAGACTTTTATTTGGAGGGAAACCTATTAACGTAGTTGAGTTCATCATATATTTGTCGTTTATTCGAATAACTTCCCCCGTTTTTATGTTCCAATCCCATAAAGTATCACCACTGCCTTCAACAGTACTTTTAAGGCGCCTTTCGGATAAACGAAGTTGTCGACGTGAGCGCTTAAGTTTGTGGATGACAAACAACAGATAAGGCAAAGCAAGCGCTATAATGGCGCTTGCTAAAATAAGGATGGTATCTGAATTGTAATTAAATGATGACTCAAAAGCATAAAGCTTAAATGAGTAAGCAAGTAATACAACTGACAAGCTTAATTTTGTTATTATTTTGATTATCATTTTTTTATTACTTCAAATTTACAAATGATAATCTAAAACAAGCTAAACCAAGAGTCAAAGAGAATGCGAATAAACAGGCATATTTTGAGGTTTATTGTCTTTAGCTGAGCTTAAAAGCTCATATCTTGGTCGATTTTCATCAAATAGGATGACGGCATACTCTTTTATATCTTTGAGTGTTAATGCGTTTAATGCATTAAGTAACTTTTGCTGCATATTAAATTCATGATCTCTGTTGCCTATTGCAAGCCAAAAACGTTGCGAGCGTAACCGTAGGTTTTTATCTTTTTCAGCAATATGGGTCGTTAAGCCATGTTTCTGTTGCTGCCAATTTTCTTCATTAAGCTCATCGATGTTGGTTAAATATTTATTAACAAAGCTGTTATGTCTATGCATTAATGTTTTTGCGATAAACTTTGGCGATTGTATATAAAAAGCAATACCCGCACGAGTGTTAAAAGGAGCATAACCAGCCCCAACTAAATAACCTAGCTGTTGTGTGGTTCGTAACTCGTTAAAGTAGTCTTGGTTCATTAAGTGATTAAGTGCCATTAATTTAACTTTTTCGATTACACAATCAGTTTTTGCTTGATAATACACAACCATTGCATGGTCACTGCAAGGCAGCTCTAGTTCGTAGCGTGTTACTTTTTCAATTTCAAATAGCGGACGTCTTAAATCATCAATTATGGCTGCGTTTTTTAAGTGTTCGGCGACTTTTTTCTGAAAGGCTATTGCATCACTTTGCTGCCAGTTACCATGTAAAAATGATTCAACATGTAGTGCTTTAAAAAAGTCTTGTCTGAATTCATTAAATTGCTGAAAACTTGTGTTTTTTAATGCTGATGCAAGTTGGTCTGGTTGTGGATTCCAAGGCATTACTTTAGCACCTAAAACACTAAACAGTTCACTAACTGGTTTGTTTTGGTTGCTATTTCGCCAGTGCCTGACAAGTTGTTTTTTGTATTCAGCAAAACGTTTTGCACAAATGTCGACATTAAATAGGGCGTCAAGAAGCTCATCAACTAATTCTAATTGGCTAGACGATAATCCGGCTGTATGCAGTGTTAAACCGCCTTGGTGAGATGTTAAATGGTAACTTAACCCTGCCAGCTCCGCTGGGTAAAATTGTTCACCTACGCTATCCATAAATAAATCAGTAAATAAGCGAGTCAGTGCCATGTGTTTTACGTCTTTTACTGCAAAGTCAGAGTCCAAGGCTAAATAAAAATGGCCTTTTGCTACTCTAAAAGTATTGTCTTGCTTAAACCAAAAGTCAAAACCGGGCTCTTTGACTAAAAGTTCAGGTTTTATTTGTGGTTTTTCTACATCATATAGCACCACATTTTTTGTTAAGTAAGGGTTTGCCGTTGGCAGTAGCATATCTTTCAGTGGTTTATTTATATCACTTAAAGCATCGAGCCAGCTGGGTGATATTTTTTCAACTTTATACGGGGTGTTATACCATGCAGTTTTGTGTTCTGGTTCTACATCAGGGTGGATAAGAACAATACGCATATTATGCGGCGTTAACCATTGCATTGCGATTTCGTGGGTGGCTTTTTTAAAGCCCTCCATCAAGTAGTCGCCTTGTACATAATTGACTTCATCGTAATGTTGCATATTTATACTTAAATTACTGACCCAATCGATTAGACGTGACTTTTCTTGATTATCGAAAGCAATTTGTAATAGGTTTTTTTTATCTTGATAAAGACGAGGTAACTTCTCTGTATTGGCATTAATTAAGCAAATATATTCAAACACCATTTCAATAATGTCTTCAAAATATTCAATACCTTCGTCAGTGAGCGCCATGCTTATATTAAAATCTTTAAAGTTACTGCCGTTAATACCGCCGCCAGCTGAGAGCGCATTTATCCAACCTTGTTCTTTTAAAATAGAGTAAAGAGAACCTGCACCTTCATAACCTAATAAATGAGCAATAAAACTCACCGTTTTATGGCGATAAAAATCATCAATATTTGGCATCGCAAAACTGACAATCAGTTTTTGCATATGTTTGTGCGGCTCAATATGCAGCACTTTCCCTATATCTTGTTTACGGTAAAGTGGCTCACTGATCTCTGGTTTTTTAAGGTTTTTATTACCGTTAATTTCGTTAAAATATGTATTAGTCCAACTTTGTAAGGTGTCGAGCTCTTCATTGGCGCAAATAACTAACGTCATCCACTGGGCTTGATAAAAAGCATTAAAAAAATCCCGAAGTTCGTCACTTATACAGCGCTCCCTGTCTGCCAACGTTTGTAGATTACCAACTGAAAACTTAGCAAAAGGGTGGGCTGGATTTACCGTTTCTTTATGTGCTTGATAAATACGGCGGCCATCGTCTTTAATTTTTAGTTTAAATTCGGCTTCAATTGCGTTACGTTCTTTTTCGGTTTCGGTTGAATTTAAAAGTGGCGCAATAAAAAAGCGGCTAAATTGCTCTAATGCATTTTTAAATTCTTGATTATTAATATCAAAAAAATAGCAGGTATGCTCTGTGCCAGTCCACGCATTAGTGTTTCCACCGGCTTGAGATACATAATTATTAAAACTACCAGAGTCTGGAAATTGGTCAGTACCTAAAAAAAGCATATGTTCTAAAAAGTGTGCGAGGCCTTGTCTATCAAGAGGATCGTCAAAATGACCAGCATTTACTGCCATAGATGCAGCCGCTTTTGTTGAATCTTTATCTTGCACAAGTAGTACTTTTAGACCATTGTCCAGTGTAAGAGCTTTATATGCTCTGTTATCATTGCGACTGATATTCAAATGATGCTCCTGAAATTAAACGTTTGCTTGTTAACAACAGATGATAACTTCAGGAAAGTGGAATACGACTAAAAGGTTTACCTGAATATCACGAAAGAACTATTTTAGAAGAAAATAGGTTTATGTTTTTAATATAGCGGACAAATGGGCAAATTGGCTACTGTTTTATACTCTTTAATCGGTTGATTTTTTATGAAAACAATCCTAATAATGCGCCACGGCGAAGCAACACCGATGCAGGCTGATGATGCGGCTAGAAATTTGACTCAAACGGGTCATACTGAAGCCGAGAAAATGGGCCTATGGCTTGCTAAACACTACCCACCTGATGCCTTGTTAGTTAGCCCTTACATTCGTGCTCAGCAAACTGCAGAAAACGTTGCTAAAAATGCAGAGTTTAAATTTAGCGAAACATGCAGTGATATTGTGCCTGAAGGAAAACCGCAAATAGCAGCGGATTATCTCGAAACACTTATAGCAGCACACCCCCAATGCAACACTTGGCTTGTGGTAGCACATATGCCAATTGTGAGTTATTTAGTTGATCAATTATGCCCTGGTAACATGCCTATTTTTAATACGGGTGCCATTGCTGTAATAAGTTACGATGAAAGAACTCAACGCAGCCAGTATATGAGTATCAATGCTCCCGATAATATATAAATTTAATTAATAATATGAGTGAAGAAATGACTATTGAACGCCTTCAAACCGGTGCGCGCATGAGCCGCATTGTAAAACATAACGGCACTGTGTATTTATGTGGGCAGGTATGCGCCGACGCGCAAAAAGATATCAAAGAACAAACTCAAACTATGCTTGATAAAGTAGAGGCGCTGCTTGATGAAGCGGGAAGTTCAAAAGAACATATGCTTAGCGCGACTATTTATGTAAAGAGCATGGAATACTTTGCTGATATGAATGCAGTATGGGATGCATGGGTAACCGAGGGTTATGCACCAGCACGTGCCTGCATTGAAGCTAAAATGGCACGTGATGCACTGCTTGTTGAAATTTCAGTAGTTGCAGCTTTAAAAGAATACTAGCTTTAATGAATCGCTCCCCCGTTGTACTTATCACAGGCTCTAGCCGAGGTATTGGCGCAGCTACTGCACTATATTTTGCAAAGCAAGGTTATAATGTTTGCATTAACTATAAAGCTGATTTAGCTAGTGCAATGTTGGTGGCAGAAAAAGTAAAGCGATTAGGCGTTGAGGCTGAAGTAATTCAAGGTGACGTATCACTAGAGGCTGACGTTTTAGCTTTATTTATGCATATAGATAAAGTCTTTGGTCGGCTTGATGTACTAATAAATAACGCTGGTATTTTAAAACCACAAATGCCTTTGTTAGAAATGAGTGCTGAGCGCATAAACGAAGTTTTGACTACAAATATTAACAGTGCTTTTTTATGTAGCCGTGAGGCTATAAAGCGAATGGGAAATGGCGGCAGTATTATTAATGTATCATCGAGGGCTGCTAAAACGGGCTCTCCTAATGAGTACATTGATTATGCAGCATCAAAAGGTGCAATGGACACATTTACTATTGGCTTGGCAAAAGAGGTGGCAAGTAAAGGTATTCGTGTTAACTCGGTTAGACCAGGGCTTATTTACACTGATATGCATAGCGATGGTGGTGAAAAAAACCGAGTCGATCGTCTTAAAAGTAAATTACCCCTTGGCAGAGGCGGTACACCCGAAGAGGTTGCAGCAGCAATTTACTTTTTAGCATCAGAGCAGGCTTCTTTTACAACGGGTAGTTTTGTTGATGTAGCCGGTGGTTTGTAAGCTAAAGTAGTAAAGCTAGCCAAAACGTAAAGCTAATAACACTTAAGATAGTAGAAAGTACGACAGCCCCAGCAAGAGTAGCTTCATGCTGCTTTATTTGACTTGCAATAAGATAAGCATTTACGCCAACAGGGGACGCACTTAAAAGTACCAATACATTAAGTATTTGCGTGTCTAGCTTAAATACATAAGTGCCTACCAATAAAACTAGCGCAGGCAATAAAAATATTTTTAAAATTGATGCTATTAACGCGGGTTGCCAATTTGCAGCTATTTTATAAAAAGCTAAATTTGCACCAAGTACAAATAGCGCACAGGCAATTGCTGGTTTAGCTAATAGCTCTAAACTATTTGCTAAGTCGGTAAACAGTGTAACTCCTAATATGTTTAATATAAGCCCGCATCCAATACTCAGTACTATTGGGTTTAACACCATACTTTTTCCAAAGTGCGACCACGAAAATTTATCGCTACTACCTTTAGCGCCTATTAAAAAAGTAAGTGCAAATAACAATGTGCTATGAAAAGTAATGATCATAAACGCAATGGCTATCATCTCTTTGCCAAGCGAGGCAATAACAATAGGAATACCCACTAACACCATATTTGAATAGCTAGAAGCAAGTCCAAAGACGCCGTGTTGTTGGTAGTTTTTTAAATGTTTTTTACTTAAATAAAAGCGATCAATTAATATACCCACCCCAAATACACTCAGAACAGGTACGTAAAAGCTCAAAAATGCAAAAAGGCTAATGCTTTGCTGTAAGTTAATTTGCGACATATTTAATAATAAAAAAGCAGGCAAACTAATATAAAAGGTAAACTTACTCAGGCCTGCGATATGCTGCTTGTCGAAAAATTTTAATCGGCAACAGCTATAACCAAACGCAACAATAAAAATGAGCGGAAAAATAATTGAAAAAATATGCACGTAGTTACATCCTAGTAATGGCTAAAGTTAGCGTCTAAATTCATCACTTTGCGGTAAATTAATTAAAATAAGTACAGCGCCTCTTCCACCATATTCGAGAGGGGCTTGGTGCATCGCTATTACGTCAGGGTGCTGTACTAAGTACTGAGGCACTTTGTGCTTTAGTACGCCGCCACCAATACCGTGCACGACACATGCACAATAATAATGCTGCTTTTTACATTCGTGAATGAGTCCAGCGAGTTCATCTTTAGCAAGTTCTTTATTTAAGCCATGTAAATCTAGCGTCAAATCGGGTGCAAAGTCACCACGGCGAAGCTGTTTAGCTAGGAAGGTATCTTGGCCAGGTTTTACATATTTAACCGTACCGTGGGTGTCTATATCGGGAATATAAACGTCTGAGAAAAAAAATTCAGACTGAGCCTGCTTTTTTTGCTGGGCAAATTGCTTAGCTTGTGACACCTTAGGTTTTGTATCAAAACGATGAGTATCTTGTTTAAATACTTTAGCGCCTGTGATCGTTTGACGAAATAAGCTTATGTCGTCATTGCTTAGGGACGAATGTGATGGAGTGTCTTTTTTCATAACTATTACCTAAACAAAAAAACGTAAAAACGCAGCGCAAAAGGCGGTACAATACTTAAATGAGGGGGCAATTGTAATTTGCCCAGCGCAGATAGGCAATGCAATCGTCTTAAAGACTCAAAACAGTCAGTAAGCTAATACAGGTAAAAATATATGAGCGATTTACAAATAGAAGAAGCAACACTCGAAGAAGCCGTTGCAGAACTGTCAACTTTACATGACTGGTTACGTTGGACTACAAGCCAATTTGCAAGTAGTAGTATATTTTTTGGACACGGTACAGATAACGCATGGGATGAAGCTGTAAGCTTATTACTGCCTGCGCTTAGCTTGCCTGTTGATGCGCCAAAAGAATTAATGCATGCGCGTTTAACAAGCACAGAAAAAAACCGATTTGCGGGTCTTATTGCAGAACGTATTAACGACTGCACGCCAGTCCCTTACTTAACAAACATTGCATGGTTTGCGGGTATGCCATTTTATGTGGATGAACGTGTACTTATACCTCGCTCACCATTTGCTGAGCTTATCAGTAACCGCTTTACACCTTGGCTTGAAGAGCCACAATCGGTTAACCGCATATTAGATTTATGTACGGGTTCGGGTTGTATCGCAATCGCACTTGCGCAAGCTTTTGAGCAGGCACAAGTTGATGCGGTAGATATATCGTATGAAGCGCTTGAAGTGACAGACATTAACATTAACGATTACATGTTAACTGAGCGCGTGTTACCTATTCAATCTGATGTATTTAGCGGTGTACCAGGTCAAAAATACGACCTAATAGTAGCAAACCCACCGTATGTTGATGCAGAAGATATGGCTGACCTGCCACGTGAGTTTCATCATGAACCAGAGCTTGGGCTTGCATCAGGCCACGATGGTTTAGATGTAACCCGTACTATATTAAGCGAAGCGAGTGATCATCTAACAGATAACGGTTTGTTATTTGTAGAAGTTGGTAACTCTATGGTACATATGGATGCACTGTATCCGGGCGCGCCGTTCGAATGGATTGAATTTGAACAAGGCGGCTTAGGTGTATTTGTAATTAGCAAAAAGCAGCTAGATGAGTATTTTGCAAAATAAGTAAAAAATGAATAGCCAAGCCCTGTGCTTGGCTATTGGTAGTCATTAGGAATGAGGAAAGTTAATGGCAGGTAATAGCATTGGGCAGTTATTTAAAGTGTCCACCTTTGGTGAGAGTCACGGCGTTGCATTAGGCGGCGTTGTTGATGGTACTCCCGCAGGTCTCGAAATCACAGAGGCCGACTTACAAATTGATTTAGATCGCCGAAAACCAGGCCAAAGCCGTTATACAACGCAGCGCCGTGAAAGCGATCAAATAAAAATATTAGCAGGCGTTTTTGAAGGTAAAACCACAGGTACTAGCATTGGTTTATTAATTGAAAACACCGATCAACGCTCGCAAGATTACGGTAAAATTAAAGATGTATTTCGCCCAGGTCATGGCGATTACACGTATTGGCATAAGTACGGCTTGCGCGATTATCGCGGTGGTGGCCGTTCGTCTGCACGCGAAACCGCGATACGCGTAGCGGCAGGTGCTATTGCTAAAAAATACTTAAAGCAATTTCATGGTATTGAAGTTAAAGCATGCTTAAGTCAGCTTGGTCCTATCAAGGCGGAAACGTTTGACTGGGATGAAGTGGAAAATAACTTATTCTTCTTCCCTGATGCAAGTAAGCTTGAAGCGCTTGACGAATATATGCGTGACCTTAAAAAGCAAGGTGACTCAGTTGGCGCTAAAGTAAAAGTAGTGGCAAGCAATGTACCTGTTGGTCTTGGTGAGCCAGTATTTGACCGTCTTGACGCCGAACTTGCGCACTCATTAATGAGTATTAACGCAGTTAAAGGCGTTGAAATTGGTGATGGCTTTGATGTGGTTGAGCAAAAAGGCTCTGAGCATCGCGACGAGCTAACCCCTGAAGGTTTTACATCAAATCATGCAGGTGGCGTACTTGCGGGTATTTCGACAGGGCAAGATATTATTGCTTCTATTGCGCTAAAACCAACGTCGAGCATTACCATCCCAGGTAATAGCATTAATACAAGCAATGAAGCGGTTGAGATGATCACTAAAGGTCGTCACGATCCGTGTGTTGGCATTCGTGCAATCCCGATTGCTGAGGCAATGATGGCTATTACATTAATGGACCATTTACTGCGTCAACGCGGACAAAATCCACATGTAAACCACGAACACGGGCCAATTAACGGCTCAGTGTAAGTGTTTATTATGAGCGCGGTTAAACCTTATGAGGCGGCCGCGCTCCTTTTAATTTAAATAAGATCAATAGCTTGTTTTGCAACCATGTAAAGCTTTTTGATCATCAAACCGAGCACCCATCTGATGAATTGCTTACTTAGCTCCTTAACTTCGTAAGTTTTTTTCCCCACAAACGCAAGCATATGACCAATTAAGCCTTTTAATTCTTCAGTTAATTCTACAAATTTGACTACAGAATCAAATAAACATCGGGCAAGGGTGTCATAGAAAGTTAGTCCGAGACCTAATCCTGCTTGGACTGAAATAAAAGCGTACTGTCCTGTTTTCTTTAAAAAAGTTATTAGGCCGTCTGTAATTATTCGTTGCCATTTGAGTGAAAAGGTTACGTTGTAACGAGATGAATACTTTAAAACAGTATGATTATGATGTAGGGTCTTCAAAGAATTTTCCATACTTGCATAATCACTGTATGCAGCAACTGTATTAACGTAACCAGGTTGACTTTTTTCCATAGAGTGTGCGGCAAGACTGAAAAAGGATCCTTCATTCATAGCTGCTTGATATTCATTAGAGGTATGGCTGAATGGCCAGGCTGGTACACAAGGTACAGGATCTGCGCCATGAGTAACTCGATATTGACCGATATTAGTTGCTGCTGAGTGTATTGAATTATTTAATACTACTCTAGGCGCACCAAAAGTATACAAATTCGTAGGTATACCTTTTTTACTAGCCCAGATAGCCGTAAGCTGAGCAATAGCACCACCTAAACTGTGCCCCACAATATGCAAAAATTTTGGTTTATGTTTTTTTATATAAGAATTAAACATAGGCTCCATACTAGTGAAAGCTTTCTCAAAACCTGAATGTACCTCCAAGTTTTTAGGGCCAAGGGTTGTTGCAACATTTAAGTTGGTTAGCCAATCTGCACAAGATGAGAAAACAGTACCACGAATAGCAATAATATGGTGATTTTTGAATTGTTGTGAAGCACCTTCAGCAGTCAGAGCGAAGCCTGTCGTACGGTTTAGAAGTTGGTTTATTAACCCACCACTAACGCCCTGAATTTGATTGTTAGTCACTTTAAAGTTTCTGACAAAGTCATTATGAAACTCCCCGCTGAAGTCATAGCTTTTTCTTATGTCATAAACTCTATTTGCGACAGAAGCTGCCGTACTTGGTGATATTGTTTTATTCATAGCTCAACCTTCTTCCCTGTGAAACGTTCTGTTAAATCATTCAAATCGCCATTATGGACTTCGTACTTTTCTTCACCGTTTTCCATAACCCACGTTGGGTTGTAATCTTCATCCCATCTGCAAATACTTGTCGCGGTTCTATTGAGAAATTTGTTGGTATTATTTTTAAATTCAAATCTGACTAATTGATTAGTTATTTCACACTTTAAAAACTTAAGCTTTTCGGTGAATTCAGGTAGCTCTGAAATGCCTGGTTGTGTAGCCCCCCACAAACCAATAATTAAGTTGTTACCTTTCCTAATAAAAATCTTCTGGTGGACGCGATCTTCGGAAATTAATTTATTAGGGATAGAAGAAAGTATAGTTTTTCGTGGTAAATGAAAGCGTCCGTCATCACTTGTTATTACGGAATCAAGTCGTTCAACGCCATCAATGTATGTTAATGAGCGTATTATTTCTAAGTCAGCAATTGGCATGCCATTTTCTGTAACGATGCCGTTGACATCAGAGCTTAAAAATACTTCTTTCTTTTTTCTGAACCAGCTAAACATATCTTCTCCTTGACTAAGGGCTGGAAAAACAATAGCACAAATAAGAATTAACAAGATGGCGAATCGAGGTAAATAAATAGATTTATTCATAGGCAATCCTTGCATAATTTCCTAGATTTTAACTAAGGAAAAAATGTATGTAAAGCGAGGGGGACTTGTTTTTATAAAGTGCTTTGATAGCTATTGCAAATAAGTAATCTCTCTCAAAGTTTCCATTTATATGCATAGTTTGTATTGATTATTGATCCCGAGGTTGTTTTATTTGTTGGATCGATTTTCATGTACTTATCATGCGGGCTTGCTAACGATTTTGATCTTAAAGCCAACTTTAAGTACCAATTTATTAGTTTTGTAATTCATTTAGTATTAATACTCCCTAGTGTTTATATATAACAACATTAAATAAAAAGTAGCTATTATGAGTAAAAATATTCAACCTACGCTCACATCCGCTGAATATGAATCAACACTGAAACGTTTGGAAAGGTTTAGTCATTTTACAGATAGCAGCATTGGTATTCCTTTTACTAAATTTAATATAGGTTTGGAGGCGGTGATTGGCTTAGTCCCTATTATAGGTGATGCCGCAGGGCTAATTTTATCAAGCTATGTGCTTATAGAAGCGCAGCGTTTAGGTGTGAGTAAGCGTATAAAGACGAAGATGATTATCAATATGCTCATTGATTTTGTGGGCGGCTTAGTGCCATTTTTTGGCGATATATTTGATGCCTTTTTTAAAGCTAACACGCGTAATACACAACTATTAAAAAAGCATTTAAACAAGCAGTTGAGTGAGTAATTAATAGTTTTAAGTAACTGTTAGCAAAGAGACTTTAAACAAAATGTTGTTGGTTGTTAAATCACCTAGTAAGGTAGGAGCGTCTATTCACTTTGGTATTTACAATATGCAATTATTCATCGGTAATAAAAACTACTCCAGCTGGTCATTACGCGCATGGTATTTAATGAGTAAATTTGATGTTGAGTTTAGTGAAACCCAGCTGGTACTCGACACCCCTGATTTTTACAATGAACTAAAAAAGACCTTTGCTGTGCAAAAAGTCCCAGCGTTAATTGATGGCGATTTACAGGTATGGGATTCGCTAGCAATTTGTGAATATATTAACGATGCTTACTTATTGGGCGCTGCATGGCCAAAATATATTACCCAAAGAGCTAAAGCGCGTGCGCTAAGCGCTGAAATGCATTCAGGCTTTATGGCGCTGCGCAGCGAAATGCCAATGAATATAAGAGCTACCCGTAAAGTAGACCTATCGAGCGAAGCATTAAAAGACATAGCCCGTATAGACGAGATATTTGCACAGCAACAAGATGTGTTTCCAAATGAGTGGTTTTTTGGTGACTTTAGTATTGCTGATGCCATGTACGTCCCTATTGTATTGCGTTTAAAAACGTATCAAATTACGTTATCGCCAGAGGCGCAACAATATTGTGACTTTGTTATGCGCTGCCCAGTATTACAAGTATGGATCACTCAGGCATTAACCGAAACCGACATAGTAGACAGCGACGAAGCAGGAAAAGACGTTTGACACCCTCATCACTTTTACTTTAAAGGTAAAAGCCCGTACAATTCGTATCGTTTTTAGTGCGCTAATATGGCGCTGTAACCGAGACGAATTAATCAATTTTTATGCATCAAATAGCTGATCTAATTTCGATTTTTGAGCGCACTTTTTATCAAAGTCACAATACACGACTGATAAAAGGCGATTGTGAGCCTGTGTATTCACCAGCAACAGAGCAGGTGCCATATCACCAAGTTGTATTTGCGCATGGTTTTTATGCCAGTGCATTACATGAAATAGCACACTGGCTGGTGGCCGGTGATGCACGTCGGTTATTAGAAGATTACGGCTACTGGTACTGCCCAGACGGGCGCGACAAACAAAAACAAGCTGAGTTTGAAAAGGTAGAAATAAAGCCCCAAGCGATAGAGTGGTTATTAAGCACCGCAGCAGGGTTTAATTTTAATGTGTCGGTGGATAACTTAAACGGCGAGCAAACGTGTCGGTTTGATTTTCAGCAGCGCGTACATGCACGGGTATTATCGCTAATCGAAAATGGCTTTAACTCTCGTACAGAGTCACTTTTAAAAGCACTGTGTGGTTTTTACAAAACACCGTGGCCCTTAACAGCGCAGCAATTTAATTGGCAACATCCAAAGGAGCTTTGTAATGGCGTTTAAATTAGGCTTAATTGTAAACCCTGTAGCAGGTTTAGGCGGCACAGTTGCCTTAAAAGGCAGTGATGGCGCGCACACAGCCGCTAAAGCAATTGAATTAGGTGCAGAGCCAAAAGCAAATATCCGTACAAAAGCAGCGCTTGAGGTGCTATTACCTTATAAAGAACGCTTAACCATTTACACTGTTAACGGTGAGATGGGTGAGCAAACAGCAAAAGCTTTGGGCTTTAATGTAGAGGTTGTATATAACACTGCAGCAATAACAACCTCAGATGACACAGAACAAGCAGCAAAAATACTTAAAAACTCTGGTGTTGATTTAGTTTTATTTGCCGGAGGCGATGGTACAGCACGTAACATTTGCCATGCAATAGAGGATACCATTCCCGTACTTGGTATCCCCGCAGGTTGTAAAATTCATTCTGGTGTTTACGCTATTACGCCAAAGGCTGCAGGGCGCGTAGTCGAAATGTTGGTTAAGGGTGAGTTAGTTACCTTAGCCGATGCAGATGTAATGGATATAGATGAAGATGCTTTCAGACAAGGCACAGTAAAAGCCAAACGCTACGGCGAAATGCAAACACCTAGCGAAGTACGCTATATGCAAGCGGTTAAAAATGGCGGTAAAGAAACCGACGAACTCGTACTTGCCGACATTGCAGCGCATGTTGTATCGCAAATGGATGAAGACACATTTTATATTATGGGTAGCGGCTCAACGGTTGAAGCCATAATGGAAGAAATGGGTCTTGAAAATACGTTACTTGGCGTTGACTTAATAAAAGATCAAACCTTAGTTGCCCAAGATTTAACGGCTAAGCAATTGCTTGAGCTTACACATGATCAAAGTACTAAGTTAGTCATTACGCTCATTGGCGGGCAAGGGCATATATTTGGCCGTGGTAACCAGCAATTGAGTCCTGTGCTTATACGCGCAATTGGCAAAGAAAATATTATTGTAGTAGCAACAAAAACAAAACTACAAGCGCTTAATGGCCGCCCCCTTATTTGTGATACAGGCGATGGCGAATTAGATGATGAATTAACGGGTTATATTAAAGTAACCACCGGATTTAACGACCATATTATGTATGCAGTAGGGCACCACAACATTGAAAATACAGGTGCTTTGCAAAACTAGGAGATTAATAAATGAGTTTAGTGAACTATATCGATGCAGCCCAGCAGTACTTCGATGATTTAGTAATAAAAGCAACTGACGATGAGTTATTTGCAGGCGGCTATTTACGAGGCCACTATGATCTTGCAGTAGGCTATGCCGAGGTAGAAAAGCTAACAATTAGTATCGATGAGCTAAACGAAACAGTAGAGCAAAGCTTAGTAAAAGCATATCGCAACGGCGAGCTTAACGAAGAAGACAAGACATTAGTTGCACGCTTGTGGGAAGAAGTTAAAGCCCTCGCTTAACCCTAAGTGGCAAAAAAACACGATTTGTTTATCACTATCGTGTTTTTTTGTGCCCAAAACTTTTAAAGCAAATTCTCATGTTAATTTACTGTTTCGTTTTTGTGCGGTATTGTTACTGAAATAAACTTTAGGAGCGGTAAAATGAATAATAATCAAGACGCTTTACCTTCAGGGGTCGTTGCGCGTTTTTTAAATTTTGTTGAGCGGGTTGGGAATAAGCTTCCAGATCCAGCCGTAATATTTCTATTTGCAATGTTATTAATTTGGTTTTTGTCGTGGTGGTTTTCAGGCGTGAGTTTTGATGCAATAGACCCACGTACCGGTGAAGCGATTATTATTAATAATATGCTGGCAAGTGATTCGCTTGCTACCTTTTTATCCTCTATGGTAAAAACCTTTACTGGCTTCGCTCCCTTAGGTGTTGTTTTAGTAGCTATGTTAGGTGTCGGTGTTGCAGAGCATTCGGGCTTTATTAATACTGGTCTTAAGTTAATGCTTAAAGTTACTCCTAAAAAGCTATTAACGCCTTCAATCATTTTAGTGGCCATTGTGAGCCATACCGCTACTGACGCAGGTTATGTATTAGTTATTCCACTTGCAGGTGTTATATTTTATGCTGCAGGACGCCATCCGCTTGCGGGTATTGCAGCTGCATTTGCAGGAGTCAGTGGTGGTTTTGGGGCTAACTTTATTCCATCGGGTATCGACCCATTACTACAAAGCTTTACCCAAAGTGCGGCGCAAATAATTAATCCTGCAATAGCAATTAACCCATTAAATAACTGGGCATTTGCTTCAGCATCTAGCTTATTTATTGTGGCATTAGGCTGGTACATTACCGATAAAATTATTGAACCACGTTTACAAAAAACAGCGGTTGATGGTGCTAAAGAGGATTTACCTGTATTTGAAGATGCACGTAGTGATGAAAAACGTGCCTTTTATATAGCCAGTACCGTGATGATTGCAGGACTTGCGTTATTAGCATTTGTCTCTGCTCCAGACGATTCTGCAATGCGCAGTAGTGACGGATCCCTTACTAATTTTAGCTCTCCTTTAATGCAATCAATTGTACCATTAATATTTTTACTTTTTTGGATTCCAGGCACTGTATATGGTTTTACGGTAGGTACCTTTAAAACTTCAAAAGATATGATTGATGCAATGAGTAAAGCGATGAGCGGCATGGCGTATTATATCGTTATGGCGTTTTTTTGTTCGCTATTTATTGCTGCATTTAGTAAATCAAATTTAGGTGCACTGCTCGCAATTGAAGGTGCGCAGTTATTAAAGGCGATGGAATTGCCAAGTGCAGTAACGGTTGTAGGCATTATCTTTTTAACTGGCTTTGTTAACTTGTTTGTTGGTTCAAGTTCAGCAAAATGGGCGTTACTTGGCCCCATTTTTGTACCAATGTTAATGCAACTTGGCATTTCGCCAGACTTAACTCAAGCCGCTTATCGTGTAGGTGACTCAAGCTCTAATATTATTACACCGTTAATGCCATACTTCCCATTGGTGGTTGTGTACTGTCAAAAGTATGTCAAAGGCACCGGTATAGGCACTTTAATTGCTATTATGCTGCCGTACTCAATCGCCTTTATGATTGGCTGGAGTATCTTTTTATTAGGTTATTGGGCACTTGGTATTCCTTTAGGTTTAGATGCAAGCTACATTTATCCAGCATTGCCTTAACCTAAACCTTTAAAAACCTCACTCACTTGAGTGAGGTTTTTAAATAAAAGTCCTGTAATGTAAAAGTAAGTCTAAGTTACCTTTCTAAATCTCTCACTATATAGCCAAATAAGCTGGCCTCTCCAACAATATACACATAATCATTTTTGTTGTTCATTATTGTAGACTTATCGTCATACCACCTAAAATTATGAATCTTATTCGTTTTAGGGTCTTTGAAGTATAAACGAGTACAGCTATCTTCATACTCAGTGCCACACTCTTGTACATCGGTCAGGATGTATTCTTTATACCAATAGTCGCCTTGCGTGTAGTAAGCCCATAATTTAATAGGATCAGAGATAAAAACATAGAGTATTCCAAAGATTAATAAAGGGGATAATGGGTACATGAAAATGAATGCTAATTTTATTTTAGTATCTGAGAAATTGTATTTAAGTGATTCTCTATATTTACTGCAGCGTTTATATTTATTGAATATAAGTATATTTAAATAGATAAATAGTGCACAACAGATAATAGGGAGGGTTATAAAGAAAACAACGTCGTATAGTTCATTTGAGATGAATGGTGGATCTGTAAAGTCCATTAAAATAGGTATAGTGATGCATAATAAAATGGGGAGTACTATTGCTACAAGGAGCAAGTTGTCGCAGATCTTTTTCAATTTTTAATTCGTCCGTGAACTATAGCCTTTGTCTAGTTTACAGAATTTTTGTTATTTTAAAAATCAGAGAAATGTATTTATAGGCATTAAGCAACCCGAATTCAGGCTAAAAAAACTATCTCAAGCTGCTATTGAATTGACGCGGAAGTTTACTTTTTTTCACTGTAGCAGCTTAAAAAACAAAAAAAACCTTGTCACTTTCGT
>NZ_BADY01000155.1:0-26890 GCF_000241185.1 Pseudoalteromonas sp. BSi20495 | reverse complement strand
CATCGCTTCATGACAACAACGCTTTTTAATGTCATCTTTATTCATACTCAATCCACGTTGATTCGCGCTACATGCTGTGGGTAATGGATAAAGTAGATAATGCACAAAACTTATTAGACGAAATGAAAACAGTAAAATAAGTAATCAGTGATATAAGAAAAGAGGCGCTTACCTTAATGGAAGCGCCTTTTTTATCGTAAATATTATTAGTGATTAATTCACAAAGAGGGCAAAGAGACGCTTCGCTTTTAAAGAAACATAACAAGGCGCAACGTTTAAAACTTTAGCTTCTTTGATAAAGATATAGTCGCTGATTTTGATTTACACATTTATGGTCTCTTACATGCTTGATACTTTTTATAATATAACGGTCATCTAAATAAAAAATTAAATACCAACCAACATGATTTTACCTTGTGCCATCCCCTCAAGCTGGCAACTAAAATCAATTCGCTTTTCTGCAGGAGTTTTATATAGCAAAGTGAGTTTGTGAAAAGGTGTTGTAATAACTTTGACGGTTTTAATTTGTAAACTAACTCGCGTTCGTTTGTCTTAAAAGGCAAAAGCAGTTTCGCTAAGTGCCTTTTTACATGCAGATAATGCCGCCGAGCGGGCATCTTGAATAATAGCAGGGATCATGTCACTTTTAGCGAAATCGACTTGAGCTTGGTTTTGTTGTGTTACTTGCATAATCTTGCTGCCACTTGGTTATCTGTTAAAAATTGTTTTAGTTCGCCAATGTTAATCACATTTTTATGAAAAACGCTGGCGGCTAATGCACCATCTACTTTGCTTTGTTTAAATACATCAGGTCGCGCAATAGCAGGGCTGTTGATGCTTATTTTATCAGCACCGCGCTCAAGTACACGCGCTGCATCAGCCACTGATTTAATACCGTCCGCTACACAAAATGGAATATCGATATTTCGTGCAATACTTTCTACCCAATTTACATCAAGTAGGCGTTTTTCAACGCTTGCACTGATTTCGTAAAAAACCAGTTCATCGGCGCCAGCTTCGCTGTAGGCTTTAGCCATTGTTAAAATATCGCCAACAACTTAACGCCTTTAAACTTAACGCCTTTAACTACTTGGCCGTCTTTAACGTCTAAACACGGGATTATGCGTTTTGATAACATGCCAGTGCCTCCTCAACGCTAAATGCGCCATCAAGCAATGATTTACCTAAAATAACGCCGCCCACACCAAGCTCTTTAAGCTTTTTAATGTCATCTAGTGAGCTTACACCCCCTGAGGCTTGCACTTTAATTGTGCTGTTGTGACGAGTTAAATCTTCGTAAAGCTCAAATGATGGGCCCGTCATGGTGCCATCTTTACTGATGTCCGTACATAAAAAATCAATAACACCTAAGCTTACATAAAAATCTACCAGCTCAAGCAAACCAAATTCAGATTCACTTAACCGACCGTGCGTAGCAGGTGCCCAGCCCGTAGCTGTTTTATTTACATCAAGAGAGTACATTAGACACCCAACCTAATTCTCTTTATTAATAATCGCATAAAGAGAGTTGAACTCTTTACCAAAAAGTAAGTTTACTGGCTAAGTTTTGTAGTTCAATTAAGTTGGCTGTCTAGTTTTCACTTGCTTCTTTATATGCTGCGTAAAAGTTCAGTAATCGATTGAACCAAAATTGGAACTCAGCTATGGTTTGTTTATCAACAAAAATAAATAAAAACGAGTTAATCTACAGGCTCGTTAGGTGTACACATGAGTCTTCTGCCAATGGCTGATGCGGTGTCCGATGAAAAGGACGTAAAAGAAGCCAAAAGGATCATTGCTGAGAAGCAATTAGTTGGTGCTGCCAACAATACAAAATGGAATGAAATAATCTCAGAGATGCGTGAACTTGCCGAACCTCCGTGTTACCGAACTAAAGTTGTGAACGGTTACATATCACGTTGGGATCGCGAATGGTATTATCACTTACCATTTCCACTACTATGTGTTGAGTGGATTGATATTGAGCTAACAGAAAGTGTTTTAACTCTGGTTAGTAGCATTGGCTTTGAGTTCGAAATAACTAAGTCAACAATCAGGATTTGGGGTTATTTTCCAAAGTGCTATGATAGGTTTGGTGAAGAGTATACCTAATCGGGTAGCGGGAAGTCTCTAACCACCAGCTATTATCATTGTGGAACATTGCTTACAGTTAATTCCTCTAGTTAATTTCTTTACTGGTATCTAAATGTAGCTGACATTAGGTTTAGAGCTTTTTTATATCAACTCGTGGGGTTTCTAAAATCGCTTTTTTTTCATCTTCAGATAATATTATCCAATCAAAAATTTCTTCGTTAGTACGCCCACAACCGGTGCAGTAACCGCTGCGCCTTTCACATATTCCTAGGCAATCGGTTTTAAATTTAGATGGTTTTTTGTTTTGATTTAATTGGCGCATTATTAAAGTCCTAACGGTGGAGCAATTTCAAAGCGAGTAGAAAACCCATTACCTTCTTGATTGGTAGAGAGTGTAATTACAGGGGTTTTAGTATCAAATACAAAGGTGCTGTAAATTGAACTTGCTGTTTCTTTTTGGCTTTCAAACCAACCTGTTTTGGTTAAGCATTGGCGTAATTGCTTAGCCAGTTTTTGATGAGACTTTATTGTTTGCGTTTGTGTTTTAACAGGTGTTTGGCATTGGTAACTTACTTGCTCTGACTGATTTAAAGTAACTGTACAGTTTGCTCCAATCATATGAGTATTCGTGCGCCATTGATTAGTAAACTGGTTATTTACTTTATCTGTTTTTATTGAATTAAAACCAGACTCATAACCATTTATTAGGTTATTAATGGTGCTGCATTCATCGGGTATTACTGAGGTTTTTACAGACTGATTTGTTGTATTAGTGGTTGCTGTAGTCTGATTAGTTTTGCTGGTACAGCCCGCTAAAATAAACGCGATGATAAGAAGAATAATATAGTTTTTCATAGTTCACAGTAACCGATTAATTGAGCCTCGCACTATACCATACATAATTTACTCAACTAAAAGCGAAAAACAAAAAGGCCCATAAAATATGGGCCTTTTGTAATTTGCTTTAGCAGGTGCTATTTATGGCGACCTTGCAAGCATTTAACTACATCTTCAAGGGCTAAGCCTTGGCGTTGTAGTAATACTGTAAGGTGATAAATTAAATCAGCAGATTCGTTTGTTAGCTCATCGTTATCGTGTTTCATAGCGGCAAGGGCAACTTCTACGCCTTCTTCACCTACTTTTTGACAACTACGGCTTAAGTCTTTTGCAAATAATGATGCTGTGTAGCTTTTTTCAGGGTCGTCATTTTTACGCGCAACAATCACATCTTCTAACTGTGCTAAAAAGCTTAAACTTGGTTTTGCTTCATCACCAAAACAGCTTTGTGTGCCTAAGTGGCACGTTGGGCCTTCTGGATTGGCAAGTACTAAAATTGAATCGTAGTCACAATCGGTATGCACAGATACTACGTTTAAGTAGTTTTCTGATGACTCACCTTTAGTCCATAAACGCGATTTTGAACGGGAGTAAAACGTCACTTTATTACTCTCAAGCGTAACGTTTAGTGCTTCGCTGTTCATAAAGCCTTGCATTAAAATAACACCCGAGCGGGCATCTTGAATAATAGCAGGGATCATGTCACTTTTAGCGAAATCGACCTGAGCTTGGTTTTGTTGTGTTACTTGCATAATCTTGCTGCCACTTGGTTATCTGTTAAAAATTGTTTTAGCTCGCCAATGTTAATCACATTTTTATGAAAAACGCTGGCGGCTAATGCACCATCTACTTTGCTTTGTTTAAATACATCAACAAAATCTTGCATACTACCCGCACCGCCAGAGGCGATTAAAGGAATGTCACACAGCTCGCGAATTTTACTTAGTTGCTCGTTGTCGTAACCGTTACGAACGCCATCTTGGTTCATACAGTTTAATACAATTTCGCCTGCGCCTAGGTCTTGTACGCGTTTAACCCATTCTTGTGTTTTATAGCGCGTACGGCTTGATGCATTAGGATCGCCGGTTAATTGATACACTAAATACTCGCCGGTAATTTCATCAAAAAAGCTGTCAATGCCGACTACAACACATTGCTTACCAAACTCATCGTGTAATTCTTTAATAAGTTCAGGGCGCGCAATAGCAGGGCTGTTAATGCTTATTTTGTCAGCGCCGCGCTCAAGTACCCGCGCTGCATCAGCCACTGATTTAATACCGCCCGCTACACAAAATGGAATATCGATATTGCGTGCAATGCTCTCTACCCAATTTACATCAAGTAGGCGCTTTTCAACGCTTGCACTGATTTCGTAAAAAACCAGTTCATCGGCGCCAGCTTCGCTGTAGGCTTTAGCCATTGTTAAAATATCGCCAACAACTTCATGGCCTTTAAACTTAACGCCTTTAACTACTTGGCCGTCTTTAACGTCTAAACACGGGATTATGCGTTTTGATAACATGCCAGTGCCTCCTCAACGCTAAATGCACCATCAAGCAGTGATTTACCTAAAATAACGCCGCCCACACCAAGCTCTTTAAGCTTTTTAATGTCATCTAGTGAGCTTACGCCCCCTGAGGCTTGCACTTTAATTGTGCTGTTATGGCGAGTTAGGTCTTCGTAAAGCTCAAACGATGGACCCGTCATGGTGCCATCTTTACTGATGTCCGTGCATAAAAAGTCAATAACACCTAAGCTTACATAAAAATCTACCAGCTCAAGTAAACCAAATTCAGATTCACTTAACCAACCGTGCGTTGCTGGTGCCCAACCCGTGGGTGTTTTATTTACATCAAGAGCAATTACAAAATGCTCTGCGCCAAATTGTTCAATCCAAGCTTTTACTTGTTCGCGTTTTTCTACTGCCATTGAACCAATAACAACTTGGTTTGCACCGGCTTTTAGCCAATCACTTACATCTTGCTCCGAGCGAATACCGCCGCCCACTTGGTACGGTACGTTAAGTGCTTTGGTTGCAGCTTGAATATGTTTCCACTGTTTTTTACTTGGATCGCGTGCACCTTCTAAATCTACAAGGTGTAGTTTACCTGCGCCACTGTCGGCGTATTCTTTTAAACGCGCGCCAAGTTCGAAAGGGTAAAACTGTGCTGTGTCGTATTTACCTTGGTACAAGCGCACAATTTGATTTTGTAATACGTCTAATGCTGGAATAATCACAAATAATCTCTTTTTTGTTAGTTAATGGACAGCTTACAGCTGCCAATCAACAAAATTTTGTAATAAACGTGCGCCAACTTTTGCGCTGCGCTCTGGGTGAAATTGCATGCCCGCGTAATTGTCTTTAGCAACAATGGCTGAAAAGGTTTGACCGTACTCGCCGCTCACGAGTGTGGCGTCGTTTACGGTGTGCGCAAAGCTGTGAACAAAATACACTTGCTCATCAAGCGTTAGCCCTTTAGTTAATGCATGCTCTTTGTTAACGCTTAAGTTATTCCAACCCATATGCGGCGACGTTAAATTGCCTACATCAAGCGCTTTTACTTGCCCTGGTATTTTACCCAAGCACTGTACGTTACCTTCTTCGGTGCTTTCGCACAGTAACTGCATGCCTAAGCAAATACCCATAAGCGGGCGCTGGTATTCATTTATTGCTTGTTGCCAGCCGTTATCGACTAGGCGTTTCATAGCAACCGACGCGTGACCTACACCTGGCAATATAGCGCGCTCAAAACCCGCTAATTGCTCTGGTGAAGTAATTACTGTTGGCGTTTGGCCTAAACGTTCAAACGCAAAACGTACTGAATTTATATTGGCACAACCGGTATTAATTATGGCAATCATAAACATCCCTTAGAGCTGGCTGTTTGTTGGGTCGTGTCTTGTGCTACTGCCATACGAAGAGCACGTGAAAACGCTTTAAATAAGCCTTCTACTTGGTGATGACAGTTACCGTCGCTTACCGATAAAATAAGGCTAATAGCTGCGTTATCACTTAAGCTTTTGAAAAAGTGCTCAACCATTTGCACGTCTAAGTCGCCTGCTTTTTCGCGGCTAAAATTAGCGTTTAATACAAATGATGCACGACCCGATAAATCAATTTGTGCTTCAGCTTTACATTCATCCATCGGCAGCGCAAAACCATAGCGTGCAATTTGCGATTTAGTGCCAAGCGCTTGTTTAAGTGCAACACCTAAGGCAATACCAATGTCTTCAACAAGGTGGTGCTCGTCTATGTGTAAATCGCCTTTGGCTTTAATGTTTAAACCAATGTTTGCGTGCGTGCGAATTTGATCAAGCATGTGATCAAAAAAGCCAAGGCCGGTGTCTATACTGCCATTTTTAGTTTGATCTAAGTTTATGGCTACATCAATTTGGGTTTCTTTAGTGTTGCGTGTAACACGACCTTCGCGGTTTGCAGTGGTCAATTTAGTTACTATGGCACTCCAATCGCCGTCGTATAAAATACCTTCACAACATAAGTTTTGAGCAAGGCCAATATCGGTCTGGCGATCGCCAATAACAAAAGAGCGCGCTAAGTCTACTTTGCCAGAGCGCATAAGCTCGGTAAGTAAGCCCGTTTTAGGTTTACGGCAATCACAGTTTTGCTCATCAAAGTGTGGGCAAATTAATACCTCGTCAAAGCTAATGCCTTGGCTTTGCATTATGTCCATCATTTTATCTTGTGCTATGTCAAAATCAGCAGTCGGGAAGCTGTCTGTGCCTAAGCCATCTTGGTTAGACACCATTACTAAACGGTAACCTGCGGCTTGTAATTGTAATAACGCAGGAATAACACCAGGTAAAAATGCTAGCTTTTCAAGGCTATCCACCTGTTTGTCGGTAATTGGCTCTTCAATAATAGTGCCGTCGCGGTCTATAAATAAATAGGGGTTACTCATGATACTTCGTTTCCTGCTAAAGATGCTGCGGTAGCCGGCGTTTGTAAGCCATCTAACCAAATTTTTACTTGTTCAAGTTCTTGTTCACTGCCAATTGAAATTCGTAGCCAGTCGTCTTCACCGTATAGTGTAAAAGCGCGCATAACCAAACCTTGCTCAAGTGCAATTTTAAAGTAGTTTTTATCGGCTAATTTTAAAGTAACAAAGTTACCTTCACCAGTGAGAATTTTTAATGCAGCAGGGGAGGCGTTTAGCCAATCTACCAACTTAGCTTTTAAGCTATTTAAAATAGTAACTTGGCGGCGCATTGATGTAATTGCATCGGGTGCAATTGCTTGCGCTGCAATACTTGCTACAACGCCAGATACTGGATACGGCGCAATGACTTTACGAATTGGCGCTAGTGTTGCTGCTTGTGCAAGCGTAAAGCCCGTTCTGAGCCCTGCTAGCGCAAAGGCTTTAGAAAGCGTACGCAAAACCACTACATTACTAAACTCATTAATAAGTTTTGTGGCGCTTTGCTCTGGGCAAAACTCTATATAGGCTTCATCAACAATAACTAATGCTTTACCTGCAAGTGCTGTTGCAATCGCTTTTACTTTATCAAGTGGTGTTAGGCTGCCCGTT
The DNA here is from genome assembly GCF_000241185.1 of Pseudoalteromonas sp. BSi20495. Lineage (NCBI taxonomy): Bacteria > Pseudomonadati > Pseudomonadota > Gammaproteobacteria > Alteromonadales > Pseudoalteromonadaceae > Pseudoalteromonas > Pseudoalteromonas sp. BSi20495. The sequence goes on along the minus strand of NZ_BADY01000155.1, from coordinate 19,412 downwards.
GGATTATTTGGGTTACAAATAAATACTAGTTTTGAGCTGCCAACAGCTGCGACTATTTCGTCAGCACTGCCACTTAATAATAATTCTTGTGTAAGCGCGTTAATACTAACGTTGTGTGTATCGGCGGTAACTTTGTACATACCGTAGGTTGGTAAAAATAGCGCAATACTATCTTTAGCTGGCTCACAGTATGTGCGCACTAAAAGCTCAATGCCTTCATCTGCGCCGCGCGTCATTAATACATTTTCGCTTTCAAGCTCTGTATAAGCGGCGTAACGGTCAATAACCAGTTGCGGTTGTGGATCGGGGTAGCGATTTAAATCCTCAATACTCAGTTCAAGGTTTTTAGCATACGGGCTTTCGTTAGCATTGAGCCACGTAGTACCGGTTAGCTTTTCACTTTTTGCAGAGCTGTATGCAGCAAGGGCTGCAATATTCTTAGGTAATAAGCTAGACGCTTGTGCGCTCTCATTGCTCATTTTTAATTGCCTCTAAACGAATTGAAACCGCATTAGCGTGGGCATCAAGGCCTTCTGCATCTGCAAGTGGTAAAATTGCTTTTGAAAGCTGCGTTAAACCACTTTTAGTAATTGTTTGCACTGTGTATGTACGAAAAAAATCAAGCAAGTTTAAACTCGAGTAAGTTGCACTGTAACCATATGTTGGTAACACGTGGTTAGTACCCGATGCGTAATCGCCTGCAGATTCTGGTGTGTAGTCACCTACAAATACTGAGCCTGCATTTTTAACTTTATCTAGGTAAGGTGTTGCAGCGCCTAGTTGTAAAATTAAGTGCTCTGGGCCGTATTGCGCCGATACGTCAAATGCTTGCTCAACTGAATCAACCAAAATAAGTGAAGAATTAGCGAGCGCTTGCTCGGCTGTTTCTTTGCGGCTCAAATTAGCTAACTGGCGTGTAAGTGCCTGCTGAGTTTGTTCTATAATACTTTCGCTGTTACATAGTAAAATAACTTGCGAGTCTGCCCCGTGCTCTGCTTGAGAGAGTAAATCGGCGGCTATAAATTCTGGGTTTGCACGTTCATCTGCAATAACTAATACTTCAGAAGGACCTGCTGGCATATCAATTGCCATACCTGGGATAGTTTGCGCAACGAGCTGTTTAGCCATTGTTACGAAGCTATTACCTGGGCCAAAAATTTTGTTTACTTTAGGAACTGATTCGGTGCCATAAGCCATTGCTGCAATTGCGCCTGCGCCACCACTTTCTATCAAAGTAGTAATGCCACATAACTTAGCTGCATATAAAATAGCAGGGTTAATTGCTTTGTCACCTTGTACCGGTGTAGCAAGTACGACGGTTTTAGCGCCGCTTAACTGTGCTAATACACCTTGCATAATAACCGACGATGGCAGTGGAGCACTGCCACCGGGTACATAAATACCGACTGCTTCGATGGCTTGATATTTCAGTTCACATACAACGCCTGGTTGGGTCGATAATTTAATATCTTTTGGCAACTGCGCTTCGTGAAAACGTTTAACGTTTGCATAAGCGGTATCAATTGCGTATTTAAGCTCTGCACTTAGTGCTTGCTCTGATGCGTTAATTTCATCTAGCGGTACACGCAAACGTGGGTTAGCTCTATTATCAAACTCTTTGGCCATGCTAAGTAAGGCCTCATCGCCTTGCTCTTTTACATTAGCTAAAATAGTTTTGCATATTGCTTCAACCTTTGCGCTTACAGAAACTGCAGGGCGCATTAGCGCCGCGGCTTGTACTTGTGAAGATTCCTCATTCCAACGAAGCATGGTACTTACTCCATCATTTTTTCAATTGGCATAACTAAAATAGAGTTAGCGCCTAGGGCCTTTAACTGCTCCATTGTTTCCCAAAATAATGTTTCGCTGCTTACCATGTGAAGTGCTACGTATTCTTCATTACCCGCAAGGGCAAGTAGAGTCGGTTGACCAGAACCAGGTAAAATTTCACAAATTTCATCAAGTTTATTTTTTGGTGCGTGTAGCATGATGTATTTGCTTTCTTTAGCTTGTCTAACACCACGTAGGCGCGGCATAAGCTTATTGATTAGTGCTAGTTTGTCAGCGTCTTGCAGATCTTTATTTTGAATTAAACATGCGTTTGATTCTAAAATTGTATCACCTTGAATTAAGCCGTTAGCTTCAAGTGTTGCGCCAGTAGATACCAAATCACAAATTGCATCAGATAAACCTGCACGTGGTGCTACTTCAACAGAGCCAGTAAGCATTACTGTACTTGCGTTAATGCCTTCGCGCTTTAACCACTGAGTTAAAATTTCTGGGTAGGTAGTTGCAATACGTTTGCCTTCAAACCAGCTCTTATCGCGAGCGCCTAGCTCTTGTGGCCATGCAAGTGCAAGACGACAGTAACCAAAATCTAGTTTTGAAAGTTTGTTTACTTCGCTGGGAACACCTTGACGTTCACGTTCTGCTTGAACTTCTACTAGTACGTTTTCGCCAACAATACCTAAGTCACATACACCGTCCATTACTAAACCCGGAATATCGTCATCGCGCACACGTAGTACGTCAATTGGCATATTAGTTGAGTGTGCAATTAAGCGTTGTTCACGAAGGTTAAGTTTAACACCTAACTGTTTTAGTAGATCTTGACAATCTTTAGATAGGCGGCCGCCTTTTTGGATGGCGATACGTAGACGATTACTGTTGTTCATTATTCATTTTCCTTTAATTTAAAAACTAAAAACCCCGAGGGGAACCTCAGGGCGAAAATGAATCAATGTTATTTGAATCGCCAGAGGTTCCTTTTAGGAATAACCTCTCAGCGAAAGACCTGACAGGTTATTCCGGTGAATGGTGGTGATGATGTACTGTTGTCAGGTTTAAGCGCATTTTTTGTCCTATGTAACTGCCCGTAAGTTCGCAAACGTGCAGTTGTTATTTGTTTAAATAAATTTCGCATTCATAGAAACATAAACGGCCATATTATGGCAAGTTTTTTTTAGCTTAATTAAAGCATATGTTATAACTGTCGATAATATTAAGATAATAAGCGCAATTTTAGCGAATAATTGTTTGTTTATCATTCAAATTTAGCATTTTGATAATCAAACAGTTAAATAAGGAAGTACGTATGGATATCATGATCCCTTATTTAGGAAGAATCACCAGGCTAGAAGTTGAGCCAAAAGGCGCTTTCCATATTGCGGGTGTGCAAAGTGGATCGGCTACTGAAAAAGTTGAACTAGAGAATAAAAAAAGGCGTGAGTTACAAAAAAAGAAACAGCTCAATATGCTTGATGATCAAAATAGTAAAAAAAAGTCTAACGTAGACGATGACGAAAACCCCCATTTAGATACATGGGCTTGATAATACCAACTTTACTAAATACATAAGCAATTAACTCAAAAAGGCCCTTGCGGGCCTTTTTGCTTATGCCAATTAGCTTAAACTCTTAAGCAGATTAGCATTACTCTTGGTTTTTGCTTTTAAATATATAAAAGCTAAATATTGCAAACACACATACCTGAGCCACAATACCTTGCCATGTCGATTTTATACCAAGCCATGCTATATCAAAGCTTATTGGTAGCGACGCAATACCTATTATATCGGCCTCTTGTAATGCAATAACGGCTTTGCCCATAAGTACAAACGAGAGTGCAAATAGTAGGTAAGTGGTAATGTAAAAAAACTTAGCCACCGGTAATTTAATTGAGTATTTAATTAATACCCACGTAATAATAGCCAGTATTGCTATAGCTATCGCAAAACCCGATGCGATAGATGAATATTGAGCAGGCGAGCTTTGCGTTAATAATGACTGATAAAACAGCACGGTTTCGAATACTTCTCGGTATACGGCAATAAAAGAAAGCCCCGCTAATCCCCATAATGTACCCGACTCAAGGCGCTTATCTATATTGTCTTTTATATATTTTTGCCATTGTTGCGCACTTGTTTTACTGTGCATCCATACGCCAACATACAGTAAAATTACAGCGGCAAATAATGCGCCAACACCTTCCATTACTTCGCGGCTCGCACCACTTATTTCTATTAATGTTTGCGCAGCAGCCCACGTTAAACCACCAGCAATAAGTGCTGTTATCCAACCAATATGTACATATTTTAGCGCATCTTTGCGTTTAGTTTTAATAAGCACAGTCATAAGGGCAATAATAACTAAGAGTGCTTCTAAGCCTTCTCGCAGTAATATAACTAAACTTGCTGAAAGTAGCGCGCCGTCAGTTAGCTTAGTTTCGTTTAGCATGCTATCTGCTTTAGCGAGTTGAGTTAGTGCCGCACTTACTTTTTCGGCAACAACGGCCGTATCTTTTTCGTTTTTGAATGTTTGGCGCAGGTTCATCAGTCGTACTTCGATGTTTTTACGCAGTGTTTCATCGTAGGCATTTAAGTTGTTTTCAACAAGCTCAAAGCCATCTAAGTATGCGCTAATTGCTAAATCACTTGCTTGTGAGTAATTGCCTTTAGCATGCGCTGCTTGCGCTGCAAGTAACTGCGTGCGAGTAAGTGTTATCGGATTTTTGTTAGCGCTAAATAATTGCTCTGGATTACCACGAAGCCATTTAACGTAATGTGCTTGTGCTTCACTTTGACCTGCCGATAATTGTGCGGGGTTTAGGTTTACAATCTGCGAAGCGGTAATGTTTTGTTCTACAGTTTGTGGTTTTTGAACATCTTTAAATGCCAAGCTACCTACATAAAAAGCTAAAGACCATCGTTGTTGTTCATTAAATTGGGTAAAAGCAACCATAGGTGTGTCGTCAATGCCGTTACTTACAGCGTCAAACAACCCCATTAAAGAGCGGTTTGTTGCGCGTTCTTCATCGGTAAAGTTGGTAGGCTCTGGCGATAAGTTTTTTGCAAGCGGGCCGTCGCCTTGACCATTTGGGCCGTGGCACATTGAGCAGTTAGTAGCAAAAAGCGCTTTAGTTTGCTCAACGGGAAGTAGTGATGTAGGTAACGATAGTTGCGGCATAAAGGTAAGTAGTGACTCACGAAGTGCTGAGCTTGCTGCACGTACATCTACAACACTCGCTTTATTAGCAATCGCTGTATGCAGTGCTTTAGCTTGTGCCTTTACTGTATCAAACTCATTGGTTTGGCCTGATAGCTGTCCAGCTTGCTCAATAATGACGTGCGAAAATTCAGTCATTTCTTGATATTCGTCAGGGTCAAGTATTTCACCATTTCCAACAGCTGCCACGTAATCTACACCTACATACTCTGCAAGCTGTGCAATTTGTTTTATTTTTGTTTGCTCATTAGGTGAGGCCGACACATTAAAGCTTGCCATAGCCATTATAAAAAGCACAAAAAAACAATGAAATTGATGTTTGCCCAGAGATACAAAATTAAAAAACATGTGAGAATTATTTTTGGACATTGAAAAGCCCTACAGAGGAAAAGCCAAAATTATAATTGTTTTCATTTGTATTTCAAGCGGATTAATTTAAACAAAGCAGATAAATAAAAAGGATAACAATTTATAGAACTTTAAAGTGTTTTTGTAACACGAAAGTAACAGTAACCAAGTGATTTATATAATAACTTGGTTACTGATTTAATTGCTCACAAAGCATTTATTACTTTGCTTGCTCAGCTGACTTAATGCTGCTTTGAATAAGCGGCGAGATAGTTAAACCTTGTACAATAATAGAAAATATAACCACAACGTAAGTAACAATAACAATAAGGTTGTGTAAGTCAGAGCCGCCTACAAAAACTTGCTCGCGAGGGATTGCTGCCGCCATTGCAAGTGCAAGTCCGCCACGTAAACCACCCCAAGTTAATATTTTAACACTGTGCTTGTCGTAAGTTCTAAAGCGTTTAAAGATAACAAAGGGTGCGCCTACGCTAATAAAGCGTGCTAGTAATACTGCAGGTACCATTAGTAAGCCTAAGCCAATTTCCCCGATTGTAATAGGCATAGTCACAATTAGCATACCTATTATTAAAAACAGTAGGGCATTTAAAAAGCTATCGGTTGCATGCCAAAAATCTTTTACGTAACGAGTATCTTCAGGCCCCGTGCGCTCTGTTGCTTTAGTACGAGTAATGTTACCCATTAATATGCCGCTGGTTACCATGGCAAGTGCGCCTGATATTTCCCAAATATTTGCAGCAGCAAAACCTGCAGTAGGAATAGTTAAGGTTATCAATAAACGAATATTTACATCGCGGCTGTTAATAATTAAAAAGTGGCCAACCAAAGCGATAACCAAACCAAACGCAATACCGCCTAGGGCGTCTACAAAAAAGAGTTCTGCTATATCGCCAAATTGTGCATCGGTGCCATAAAAAGCAACCGAAAAAATGGTCGTAAATATTACTAAACCAATACCGTCGTTAAATAGCGACTCACCTTCTACTTGAACTGAGATTCCTTCTGGCGCTCGCATTTGTTTAATAATAGCAAGTACAGCAATAGGGTCGGTTGGGCTAATAAGCGCACCAAATAATAAACAATAAATAAAAGGCACTGGCCAGCCAAGAAAAGCAAATAAGTAAAAGCTTAAGTAGCCAACAATAAAAGTAGAAACAAGAGTGGAAAACAGTACCAACACCGTTATTTCCCAGCGTTGTTTTCTAAGTGCTAACAGGTTTATTTCCAGTGCACCTGCATAAAGCAAGAAACCTAACATACCTTTGAGGAGTAATTCGTTAAAGTTAATACTCGAGACGATTTTTGTCATTTCAAGTGCGTTTTGATCGCCTAATAATTTTACTGCAACAATCAAAAGTAAAGAAATAACAACCGAGCCTGTAGTTATTGCAATAGTAGTTTGCATTTTGAGGATGTACTGATTTGCAAATGCAATAAAAATTGCAAGTGCAGAGAGAAAACAAATGAGGTACCAAGCATTCATTTAATAACCTTAATTAACGAGAAAAACATATGGTTAAGCGGGATCTAAACATGCCTATGTTACTCCCGAGATATAGCTATGTCACAGTGTTTGTTAGACAATTTGTATTTTTATTTTTAATAAAAATAGTTTTGGTAAATAAGAAATTAAAGATGTTAAAGCTTCAGCCGCGCCTTTAAAAATAGGTTTGTTTTTTAGGCCTTTTGTTAAATTTAATAGTGTTTGTATTGTAAAAATCACTTTATTAAATTTATACACTTAATTGTATTATTTTTATTTCAATATGTTACTCAAAGTAAATAAATGTTTACATTATGTTAATTAAATGTTTTCAATGTTTAGTGGGTTTTTATTAAACTGTTGAATTAAAGGCTTTTAATTTATTTTTTAATACTTTAATTGTAAATTTTTTGTTTCATTTTCAATTGTATGATTTGTAGCCTAGGATTGCTTTAATCGGGAACAAGATGTACCGATTAATAAAAGTATATTCAAACAAATAAACAAATGGAGCGTAAACGTGAATTTATCAAAAATCACAATAGCAACACTTGCTGCCTTTACTTTGGTACAAGCAACAAGCGCAGTAGCTGCAAATAAAAAATATTTAAATCAACAAGCAAATATAAATAATTCAGCACAAAATGGTGTGTCTTCTGTATTGATGGTTAGCCCTGATCAGTTAGTAGGTTTAGAGGCAGGAAATGAGCTGGTTGTATTAAAAGAAATAAAAAGTAATAACGGTGATACAACTCGTCGTTATCAACAAGTATATAATGGATTACCGGTAATCGGAGATACGGTGAGCTTGACGTTTAACAACAATGGGCAACTTAAACGTGCTCATGGTGCTGCTGTATATGATATATCAAGCGATATTGACACAGTTACTCCAAAGTTAAATCAAAAATTGGCAGTAGCTAAGGGATTGCAAAAATCATCTGCAGCGATAAAGTCTGTTGGCTTAGAAAAACATAATGAAAAATCACAATTAGCCATTTGGGTTGATGAGCAAGGTGAAGCGCATTTGGTTTATGAAGTGTCTTATGTTACTTACGGAAGTAACCCATCACGTCCATATCAAATCATAGATGCAAATTCTGGAGATGTACTTTTTAGCTTTGATAACCTTCAACATGCTGATGCGACAGGCCCAGGTGGTAATCTAAAAACCGGGAAATACATTTATGGCACTGATTTTGATAGCTTAAATGTAAGTCAGACGGGCAATAACTGTTCAATGAATACCACAAATGTAAAAACCATTAACCTAAATGGTGGTACTAGTGGCTCAAGTGCATATTCATTTACATGTCCTGAAAACACCTTTAAAGAAATTAATGGTGCCTATTCGCCACTTAATGATGCACATTATTTTGGTAACGTAATTTTTAATATGTATAACGATTGGATTGGTACGCCGCCGCTTTCATTCCAACTGCAAATGCGAGTTCACTATAGTAGTAACTATGAAAATGCATTTTGGGATGGCAGTGCGATGACCTTTGGTGATGGCCAAAATACGTTTTATCCACTTGTTAGCCTAGACGTATCAGCTCATGAAGTAAGCCACGGCTTTACTGAGCAAAACTCAGGTTTAGTTTACAGTGGAAAGTCAGGTGGTTTAAACGAAGCATTCTCTGATATGGCTGGTGAAGCGGCTGAATTTTACATGAAAGGCACAAACGATTGGTTAGTTGGTAAAGATATATTTAAAGGCAACGGTGCTCTTCGTTACATGAATAATCCAACACAAGATGGTAGATCAATTGATAATCAATCAAGCTACTCTTCAGGAATGGATGTTCATTATAGTTCTGGGGTGTTTAATAAAGCATTTTATAACTTAGCAACTACATCTGGTTGGGATACTGAAAAGGCATTTAAAGTGATGGCACGTGCAAACCAATTATATTGGACTGCAAGCACTAACTGGGATCTTGCTGGTAACGGCGTTATGGATGCAGCTTGTGATTTAAATTACGATCCAAGTGCTGTTAAAGCAGCCCTAAGTGCTGTTGGTGTAAACTCTAATTTAAGTTCGGGTAGTTCATGTGGCACAACCACTCCGCCAGCGGAAGATGAAGCGTTATCTAATGGCGTTACTCGTACTGGTATAAGTGGCTCAGCTAAAGAGCAGTTGTTTTTTACACTTGATGTACCAGCGGGTGCTAGCAATTTAGTATTTAATACTAATGGCGGCTCTGGTGATGCAGATTTATACGTACGATTTGGAAGCAAACCCACACTTAGCACTTATGATTGCAACAGTACAACTTCTACAAGTACTGAAAGCTGCTCTATAGGTAGTGCTCAAGCGGGTACATACTACGTTATGGTAGAGGCATGGAATGCTATTTCAGGCGTTTCATTAACAGGTAGTTATGACGGGTCTACTGGCGGAGGTGTTTCGCCAATTAACCGTACAGAAAGCAATGTGAGTGTTGCTTCAGGTGGTTGGACACGCTTTACGCAAAATTTAGATGCAGGGTATTCTTCACTCGATATTTCAATGGCCGGTGGTTCTGGTGATGCTGATTTATATGTAAATTTTGGTTCAGCATCTAGTACTAGCTCTTATGAGTGCCGCCCATATAAAAATGGAAACGTTGAAACGTGTACGATAGAAAATCCTCAAGCAGGTACATGGTATATAGACTTACAAGGTTATAGCGCGGCAAGCGGTATAACATTAAGTATTTCAGCCAATTAAGTTAATTTCTAGGGAGCATTCGCTCCCTTTTTTATTTTTCAAAACTCCCTCGTCTCAAAGGCAATACTCGACTTAAAAGGTATCAATTAATGAAACACGCGATAAAAATTATGCTATTCAGTGCTAGTACTTTATTACTTACCCAACCCTCATACGCACAAGACACTGAAAGTGTTTGGGTAACGATAGATCCCGTTGCAGCCAAACATTATAAACAGGTTCAAAACTCGTTTAAACCAAATGATGAATTATTGAGTATACAAGATACAACATTACAAACAGTGAATTTGTTAAAAATAAGGCCTGCAAATATTGCTCATTTAAGTGAGTTTATGCATGATAATTATCATCGCTGTGGAGGGTTTGTTGCTCACGATTCGTTAATCGAGGCTAATGAATACACTCAGCAGTTAGCTGCCGTTCAAAATCAAAATCTAAGTGCGTTAGCTGCTACATATAGCATTGACAATCCGCAAACAACTCAGCAATTAATAAATAGTATTAGTCCAAATAATTTGACGAACACAGTTAATTCGATGAGTAGCTTTTATAATCGCTATTACACGGCTCAAACTGGGGTAGATGCCTCACAATGGCTAAAAGATTACTGGCAACAGTTAGCAGCTACGCGTAATGATATAAATGTTGATTACTTTACTCATAGCTGGGCGCAGTCGTCGGTCATTGTTACTATTGCAGGAGATGAAGAGGCTGATGAAATTGTCATTATTGGTGGGCATTTAGACTCAATTAATCAATCAAATCCAAGCAACGGTCGCTCACCAGGGGCTGATGATAATGCATCGGGGATTGCTGTATTATCTGAAGTGTTAAGATCGATTGTTGAAAATGATTATAAACCGCAAAAAACAATTCATATAATGGCTTTTGCTGCAGAGGAAGTTGGTTTAAGAGGTTCAAAAGATATTGCTTCATCTTATAAATCACAAGGAAAAAATGTGATCGGCATGGTGCAATTTGATATGACTGGAAACAATGGCAGTAGCGAAGATATTGTAATGATGACTGATTACACTACAAATGCTCAAAACCAATTTTTAGGTCAGTTAATTGATACCTACTTACCTAACATTACCTATGGTTTTGACCAATGTGGGTATGGGTGTTCTGATCATGCATCATGGTATCAACAAGGATTTGCAGCATCAATGCCATTTGAATCTAGGATGGCTGATATTAATCCGCTAATTCATACACAGAATGACGCTAATTTTGATGCTGACCACGCTAGTAAATTTGCAAAACTTGCTGTGAGTTATTTAGCTGAAATGGCAAAAAATGCTGGTGATATAGTGCCACCAGCTAATAATGAGTTACAAAATGGTGTTGCAGTTTCTGGCCTTGCAGGTGATGCTAAAGCGCAGCTTATCTATACGCTACAGGTACCTAATAATGCAAGTAACTTAAACTTTACTACCTCAGGTGGCAGCGGTGATGCAGACCTATATGTTAAATTTAATACAGCGCCTACATTAGAAAATTTTGATTGTAAAAGTACAACATCATCGAGCAATGAAAGTTGTGATATTGCGAGTGCCCAAAACGGTATTTATTACGTTATGGTAGAAGCATGGAACGCTATTGCTAATGTTTCTCTTATTGCCAGTTATAGTGAAACAACAGCGATTGAAACCATTAATCGAACAGAAACTGATATTAGTGTTGCTACGGGAGATTGGGGGCGGTTTACACAAGACTTAGAAGCTGGGTATTCCTCTTTAAATATAACTATGGCTGGTGGCTCAGGCGATGCCGATTTATATGTGAATTTTGCCAGCCAATCAACTGAATCTGTATATCAATGTAGACCGTATAAAAATGGTAATGCTGAAACGTGTAGTATTACCAACCCGCAAGCGGGCAAGTGGTATATTGACTTAAAGGGGTACAGCGCAGCTAGTGGAATAACCTTAACTATAAATGCGCAATAATAACTAATGGGAGCTCTGCTCCCTTATTTATATACTCAAACCGATTACTTAATTACTTGCCCTTGATGTTTAGCTTACGTAAAATCCCGCTATTATTTATTGTAAAGTGATTGGTATTATCAAACAACTGTTTAGCGCAACCGGACCTTTGGCGTTGTCTTTAGATGGATACACTCCTCGCCAACCTCAAATAGATATGGCTGTCGCCGTTGCTGATGCATTAAAAAACAGTTCGCAATTGGTCGTTGAAGCCGGTACTGGTACGGGTAAAACGTTTGCATATTTAGCCCCAGCACTTAAATCAAAAGGCCGAACGATAATATCGACAGGCTCTAAAGCCCTACAAGAGCAGCTGTACCATCGCGATTTACCTCAATTAGTTAAAGCGCTCAGCGCCTCTAAAAAAACGGCCCTATTAAAAGGTCGTGCAAACTATCTATGTACATACAGGCTTAATCAGCATGTTGCACATGTACCTACGGACGACTCTGATGTTATGCATCAACTAGCCATGGTTGCTAAATTTGCCAGCGAAACGCAATCAGGCGATTTAGCTGATTGTATTGGTATAGAGGATGATGCCAAAGTACTGCCTTATGTAAATTCAACAGCCGATAATTGTTTAGGTAAAGAATGCCCAGACTTTCAAAGTTGTTATATACGCAAAGCTCGTTTAACTGCGGCCGATGCCGATGTTGTCGTGATTAACCATCATTTGTTTTTTGCCGATATGGCCGTAAAAGAAAGCGGCTTTGCCGAGCTTATGCCAAAAGCAGATGCTTACATATTTGATGAAGCCCATCAGTTAAGCGAAATTGCCAGCGATTACTTTGGTGAAAGTGTTAGCACTAAAAAGCTGGTGGACTTAATTAATGACTTACGTGCTATTTATAGAGCCGAAATTCCCGATATGCTGCAGCTCGGTAAAAGCTTAAATAAGCTTGAGACAAGCGTTGCTGATTTACGATTACAGTTTGGCGTTGATGGCAGCCGTGGCGATTGGCGTGAAAAGCTCAGTGATAAACAAATATGCGCAGCACTTCATCGTGTCATAAGCGATTTGGACTTTGTTTACCAAGTACTTAAGCTTTGCTTAGACAGAAGCGATAAAATAGAACACCCTTTTGAGCGTGCACTCGCTTTTAAAGGCCAATTAGAGCGGGTTTTTGATACGGCTCAAACCGGCTTTAGTTATTGGTATGAAACAACGCGCCGTTATTTAACGATTAATATAACGCCATTAAATGTATCAGCTAAGTTTGCTCAAATGATGCAAGACACGGGCGCAGGTTTTGTATTCACTTCAGCAACACTTTCGGTTGACAACAAACTAGCGCATTTTAATGCAAGCCTAGGTTTAAAACCAAAGCAAAGCATGATGGTAGATAGCCCATTTGATTACCCTAATCAGGCGCTGCTGTGTTTACCTCGCTACTTACCCGAATCACACGCCGATAATATGCCCCATGCAATTGTAAAATTAACGCTTGAGCTTATAAAATCAGCACAAGGGCGTTGTTTTGTATTATTTACTAGCTATCGAATGATGCATTTGGTAGCCGAAGGGCTAACTACACAAATAGACTACCCAGTTTATATGCAAGGGCAAATGTCTAAGCGTATTATTTTAGAGAAATTTACTCGCCATGGTAATGCGGTATTACTCGGCACGGCTTCTTTTTGGGAAGGTGTTGATGTACGCGGCAGTACGTTAAGTTGTGTTATTATTGATAAATTGCCATTTGCAGCACCCGATGACCCATTATTACAAGCTAAAATGCAAGATTGCCAAATGCAGGGGAAAGACCCTTTTGCGCATATACAATTGCCACAAGCTGTTATTGCACTTAAACAAGGTGTTGGGCGTTTAATACGCGATAGCAAAGATAAAGGTGTACTTGTCATATGTGATAATCGCTTAGTTACACGACAATATGGCCAAGTATTTTTAAAAAGCTTACCGCCAATGCGCCGAACACGAAGTTTAGAAGATGCCAATAAATTTTTACAACAAATTAATTAGAGTAATAAAATGATAAAAAGTAACATTCTAGCCCTTGATGCTTCTACTGAGGCGCTTTCAATTGTTTTACATTTTCAGGGCCAAACATTTCATCATTTTGAAGAGTGTCCGCAGCAGCACAGCCAAAAAATACTTCCACTCGTGGATGAGCTGTTAACTAAAGCAAACTGCAAATTAAAAGATTTAGATGTAATCGGTTTTGGCCAAGGGCCAGGTAGTTTCACTGGTGTACGTATTAGTGTAGCAATAGCGCAGGGTTTAGCGTACTCAACTAACTTACCGCTAGTAGGTGTTTCTACACTTGCAATTATGGCGCAACAAGCGTTTGAACAAAACGGCAGCCTGAGTGTTTATCCAAGTATAGATGCGCGTATGGGGGAGATATACTTTGCACATTACCAAGCGCAAAATAATCTAATGCTTTTAGCTAACCAAGAATGCGTTATAAAACCTGATTTACTAAACAATGAGTATATAGCAACCACTGAGCCATCTGTAGCAGTGGGCACGGGCTTTAAAACCTATCCTGATGCGCTTAATGACTTTGAAAACGTGACAATTAATACTGATATTACATTGCCTGATGCACGTTATATGTTAGCGCATGTTGAAGCCGCTTTTTTAACGGGTGACGTTGTAAAAGCGAGTGACGCTCAACCTAAATATGTGCGCGATACGGTGACTTGGAAAAAGCTACCAGGACGTGAGTAATCATATTATTTGCAAATTGGTTGTTTTTAAATCATAATTTTATGCATTATTAAGGTTGGAGACGCGTAATGACGCTGCCTATTGGTTCAGGTTTTTTTACCGGAGATATTCCGGGTAGGGTTAGCTCTACCAAAGTTGTTACTAATAAACCACAGAGCTTATTAGACCAACCGGCTGCTAAAAAAACGAATATCGATTATGTAAAAAGCAGTGTCGAGGGTGTTGAACTGGCTAATCAGCTGTTTAAAAGCAGTGCTAAAAGCAATGAGTACAGGCAAACAATTTACGACCAACCGACAGCTCAAGTAAGCAAAGCGATTTCTACTTATACTGAATTTGCTAATTTAGAACGCAGAGCAGAAGTACAAAATTTAATAGGCGTTGATATATACGCTTAAAGTGCATTACCGCGCTTTACTTGAATATAGCTATAAGATTTAATAAAAAGCCCGAACATGTGTTCGGGCTTTTTATCATTCAAAATGAAATACAATTTTTATTTTTCAATAAAGCCGATTAGTTTATCAGCAATATCGGTATTGTTTTGCGATCCAATAAATTGTTCACTGCCTTTACCATAAGCAAATACCTGCACGTCTACAGCGGTGTGTCCGCCGGTTGTCCAGCCAGTAAAGCTTGCATCGCTAATAATGCTTTTAACAGCTAAGTTAAGCGCTTTTTCACCCATTTTTTTAGCTTGCTCAAGTTTTATTTGATTTTCAGTTGTAAATTCAATATTGGTGTTAGCAGTCCATACTGGCTTTAAATCATCAGAATCCAGTAAAAGTTGAGTTAGTTTACCAGCAGTTGCTTTAACACCTTTTACTACATCAGTTTCCCATTTGTATTGACCATGTGCGCCAAGGGTTAACCCGCCTGTTGAATGATCGGCCGTTATGACTAATATAGTGTCTTTGTTTTTATCAACATACGCTTTTGCTTGTTCTATTGATTTAGCAAAATCATCCATCTCAGCCATTGCACAGGCTATATCGTTTGCGTGACCACACCAATCAATTTGGCTGCCTTCAATCATTACAAAAAAACCATTCTTGTTTTGGTCATCTAGCAAATTGAGCGCTTTAGATGTGAGTTGAGTTAGGCGAGTTGGATTTTCATCAAGTGCGAAAGGCAGTCCTTTAGGTGCGTATAAGCCAATGGCTGGTATTTTTGTTATCTGGCCAAGGTTTTTAATATCGTCACCGTATTGATAACCAGCAGCTTTAAACTCATCAACTAAATTACGATCGTCTCTAATAAAGTATTGAGTACCACCACCGAGCATTAAATCGACAGGTAATTTACCTACAATTTTATTATCAATGTAATCGTTGGCGATATCGTCGTAGTTATTACGCGATTCATTATGTGCAGCAAAGCTTGCTGGAGTGGCATGATTTATTTGTGATGTTGCTACAAGCGCTGTTGTCATACCGCGCTCTTTTGCTATTTCAAGCATGGTTTTAACTGATTTTTTGTCTGTATCTACTGCAATTGCGCCATTGTAACTTTTATGACCGCTACTCAGTGCTGTTGCACCTGCTGCGCTGTCGGTTACATAAGTATGATCGTCAGGATAAGTATGTGCCATACCTTTCAAAATTGTATCGAAAACAGTTCCTTCAATCTCTTTAGTCGCAGGGTCATCTTTAAAATAGCGATAAGCAGTGGTGTAAGCTGGACCCATGCCGTCACCAATCATATAAATTACATTTTTAGGTGCTGATTCTGCGTAAACACCTGATGTGGCGCATAAAAGTGCCAATAAGCTGATCTGTTTTTTCATGGTTGTACCTTATGAGTGTACCTTATTTAATAGCCGCTTTTATTGTATAGACTTAGTATGATAAATAAATGAATATTTGTAATAAACCATTTCGGTAGGTGGATTATTTAAGCCGATAGGTTATAAATAGCAATTAGGGCGTGTTGATCTTTGGTGGGTGAATTTGCAGCAGTATGTTTGGTTTTTAGGCAAGGCAGAGCCTATGTTGTGTGGTTATTCCCCATGAATAGGCGATAACGCCGCATAAATACCAAACATGCGCTGCCCTTTGGGTTCTTTCTAGGGACGATCAACTCTTTGTTGCCTACATGGATGTAGGTAAGGGGCGTGAGCAGGACGCGGAAGCTTTGCTCGGTTTTTACTTATTCTTACATGGATGTAAGCCATTAGGGTAACGCAGGAGCAGTTACCGAGCCCACTAGGTTACAAACCTCGCGCCGCGATTTAATCGTCCCTAGATTGAACGAATTTCAATCCACAAAGGTCAACACGCCCTAAAGTTGTCATTCACAGTATTTATACTCGTTATTATTTATAAAAACATGCAATAGATTAAAACGCTGTTTAGTTTTTAGAAAATTGATCTTTTCTTAAATTTAGGGTTTATTTAACTTATTGAAAATTAATGGTTACTTTGTTTTTTATTTATTGAGTGAAAGTCTCATCAAGGCTGAACAAATAGGGAGGTGTTAGTGGTCTGACAACTTGTATGCTATAAATGACAATGCATTAAAACAACAAGAGGTTTGGTGTGCAGCCATTTAATATTCAAACCAACAATTTAAATATTCATGGTCAAAAGAAAGGGGCGGGCACTGATGTTGTAATTGCACTGCACGGTTGGCTCGATAATAGTAATAGCTTTGCTCCTATGCTTGATGGCGTTGAACCTGAGCATACTTGGTACTGTATTGACTTTGCAGGCCACGGTTTGTCATCTTGGCGAAGTCAAGATGCTCACTATTATTTTGTTGATTATATTGATGATTTATACCAGTTTATAAATGCGCTTGGTGTAAAAAAAGTACATTTAGTTGGTCACTCGATGGGAGCCATGGTGGCAGGACTTTTTGCTAGCTGTTTTAACGATTATGTTAAGTCGGTTACCTTTATTGAAGGCATTGGCTGCGTTACAACCCCTAGCCAAGATGTATGCGAACAGTTAAAAAATTCGGTATTAAATAGAGCAAGATTAAAAAATAAGAAATCGAGAATTTATAAATCGAAAACGCTAATTTATGAAGCACGCTCACAAACTACCGATTTGAACAATGAACTAATTATGCTTTTAATGAATCGAAACATAAAAGCAATCGATGGAGGGTTTGAATTAACGACTGACCCAAAGCTTAAGAATCACTCAGGTTTTAGGTTTGATGAAGCGCAATGTATTGGTGCAATAAAAGATTTAATTGCACCATGTCAATTAATTATAGGTAATGAAGGTTATACGTTTGTAAAACAGAATTTAGCTAAGTATATTAGTTATTACAGTGACTTAAGTGTAATTAATGTTGGTGGTGGGCATCATTGTCATATGCAAAGTAGTAACGAATGTTTTGAATATATTCAAGCATTTATGGTGCAAAGTGGTGCACGTTAATTGTATATTGTCGATAAATGTGGGATTATTCCCGCATTAGAGTATTTGCTCAATTGTTAAAGTGCCTTACTTAGATTAAGGTTAATAAAAATATAATTATAAACAGGGGCTAAGAGTGGAAAAAATCTGGCTTAAGCGCTACCCAGAGGGTATGCCTGAAACAATCGATCCTGAGCATTACAACTCGTTACTCGAAGTGTTCGAAAAAAGTTTTAGTGACTACAAAGATTTACCTGCATTTACTAATATGGGTAAAACACTGTCTTATGACGAAATTGATACAGCAACCAAAAAAGTTGCTTCTTACATTCAAAATAATTTAGGTCTCAAAAAAGGCGACAAAGTCGCTGTTATGATGCCCAATTTATTGCAAACGCCGATATCAATTTTAGGTATTTTACGTGCGGGTTGTGTGGTTGTTAACGTTAATCCACTTTATACCGTGCGTGAGTTAGAGCATCAATTAAAAGACTCTGATACCACCGCAATTTTTATTCTTGCAAACTTTGCAGATACGCTTGAAAAATCACTTGCACATACTGATGTTAAACATATCGTAGTTACGCAAGTAGGCGATTTGGTTGGTGGCCTTAAAAAACACATAGTAAACTTTGTTGTTAAGCACGTTAAAAAAATGGTGCCTACATACAATTTACCTAATACGATTAAGTTTTCTGACTTGTTAGAAGCAGATGCAAATGCATATAAACGCCCGGAAATGAACTTAAGCGATTTAGCTTTTTTACAATACACTGGTGGTACAACGGGTGTATCTAAAGGAGCAATGCTGAGCCACGGTAATATGGTGGGGAATCTTGAGCAAGTATCGGGTTGTTTAGATAAAGTATTGGAACGAGGTAAAGAAGTTGTTGTTACCGCATTGCCGCTTTATCATATTTTTGCATTAACGGCTAACTGCTTAACCTTTATGAAATATGGTGGTTTAAACTTATTAATTACTAATCCGCGCGATATGCCCGGGTTTGTTAAAGAATTAGGACAAACAAAATTTACTGCCATTACGGGTGTTAATACGTTATTTAATGGCTTGTTAAATACTCCAGGTTTTGCTGAACTTGATTTTAGCCATTTGAAAATGTCATTAGGCGGCGGTATGGCCGTTCAACGTCCAGTCGCAGAAAAATGGCAAAAAGTAACTGGCTCAAAATTAATGGAAGGCTACGGCCTTACTGAATGTGCTCCTTTAGTGACTATCAGTCCTTACGATTTGAAAGCGTACAACGGTTCTATTGGCTTACCAGCGCCAAATACTGATATAAAGTTAATTCTTGATAATGGTGAAGAGGCTGCACAAGGTGAGCCTGGTGAGCTATGCGTTAAGGGACCTCAGGTAATGCTTGGTTACTACAAGCGACCAGATGCAACCGCTGAATGTTTAAAAGATGGTTGGTTTGCAACAGGTGATATTGCAACCTATGATGAGGAAGGTTTCTTTTTTATCGTCGATCGTAAAAAAGACATGATTATTGTTTCTGGTTTCAATGTTTTCCCAAATGAAATTGAAGAAGTTATCGCTATGCACGAAGGTGTGCTTGAAGTAGCAGCTATTGGTATTCCACATGATGCAAGCGGTGAACAAGTTAAAGTTTTTGTTGTAAAAAAAGACCCTTCTTTGACTGAAAAAGATATAATAAATCACTGTCGTGATAATTTAACTAATTATAAGGTTCCCAAGCTCGTTGAGTTTAGGGATGAATTACCTAAAACTAATGTAGGTAAAATACTCAGAAGAGCCTTGAAAGATTAGC
>NZ_BADY01000156.1:0-3645 GCF_000241185.1 Pseudoalteromonas sp. BSi20495 | reverse complement strand
CTTTAGGCATGTACAAGGTTGTGGCGATAAAGCCCATTTATAAATTAAAAGCTGCGCTTTTCACGCAAGCAAGCTTTGCGTCTACAGGTGTTAGGTGAGCGTTAAGGTTATATAAGCCAAAGCGCGATGTAAAATCGCTTGTTTATTTCTTCTCTGTGTAGCGCTTAAAAGTAATGAGGCAATTAACTCAATTATTCGCCTCATTGTATGAGGCGAATAATTGACGTAGACTGAAGCTAATTAATTTTAGGACATAAAGACTATGTGGATATGGCAACAGCAAAACTGGCCAAACTTTACGTGGGATGATGCGGCGCTTGCTCCTTTGCTAAGGGAGCTTTCATATAATCAAGGTTTATTAGTAGGGCGTATGGGCGTGCAAACTGCTCATCAAAAGCAGCAGGCCCTTGATACCTTACTTGCAAATATTATTCACTCCAGTGCGATTGAGGGCGAAAAACTTAATGCATTTTCGGTTCGCTCTTCACTTGCAAAAAAGCTCAATATTGATGAGCAGCCTTACCCAACAACTGTGCAAAGCGATAATCTTGCAGAGATTATGCTTGATGCGATAAATAACACAGACTCAGCGCTTAATTTAGAGCGAGTGCTTAATTGGCATCGCTTATTGTTTTCAGGTGAGCAAAGCTTGTTTACTAAAATTGAAGGCGGGCAATTGCGTGGTGACGAGCCTATGCAAGTAGTGTCGGGGCGCTTAGATAAACCGATATTACATTTTACAGCGCCTCCTAAAGAGCGAGTAAATAAAGAGCTTTCACTATTTTTTAACTGGTTTAACAAAGCGCAAAATGAACCTCAAATAGACCCTTTTATTCGGGCAGCTATCGCACACTTATGGTTTGTAACAATACATCCACTTGAGGATGGTAATGGGCGTATTACACGGCTTATAACCGACCTGGCATTAGCGCAAGAACATGCTGAGTCAATTCGGTTTTACGCTATGTCGGTGGCTATTTTAGAAGACAGAAAAAGCTACTACGAAGTGCTTGAAGCAACTCAGCGTGGAGAGCTTTGTATTACAAAGTGGATTAAGTGGTTTTTACGTACGCTCAATAATGCGATACACCATACGCTTAATAATATTGAGCAAACAATTTTTAAAACCAATTACTGGGCAAGTAAAGATCAAACAAAGTTAGGTGAGCAGCAAGTAAAAGTGCTTAATAAGTTACTCGATGGCCAATTTGAACAGGGTATTAGTGCGAGTCAGTATCAAAAAGTGGCTAAGGTTAGCCGTGCAACCGCAACACGCCATTTATCGGACTTGCAAACGCTTGGATTCATTAAAAAAAACTGCCGCAGGTGGGCGTAGTACACGTTACAAGGTTGTCCAATGAGGCAATTAAACACCTATTCACCTCGCCATGTGAGGCGAATAGGGGTTTTAATTGTTGTAGGTGCAGTTTTATACCTCGCATGGTGTTTTTGTTAAAGCCAAGACCAAAGCGCGATGTAAAATCGCACCTACGGTTTCGTTGAGAGTGTTGTTTAAATTATTGTAGGTGAGGTTTTATACCTCGTGGGCGCTTTATTAAAGCCAAGGCTAATGTGAACTCCCACCCATAGCTTTAATTTTTGCTTTTTTGATTAGTAATGTTGATGTGTTTTTTCACATTTATAGGTACACTCTTTTAAAGTTTTAATTCAGGGAATGAATAATGATTAAATGGATCTTACTAATTTTAACCACAGTATTTACTACAAAACTATATGCTGATGAGGCCTACTTCCAAACTCGTTGCGATAGCATTAAAAAAGAACGCGAAACTATTCGGTCTAGGTTTAGACATGGATACAGTATTAAAGAAGGCGAGTATTTAACCTCACGCGATAAATTCTTATTTACCCAGCTTGCTAATCACTGCAGTAAGCCTAAAAAGAGAGGTAGCGCTTATCAGGCTACTTCTTCTACCTCAACTCGTACGCCTAATAGCAATTGGCTACTCAATCAAAAAGTATCAAACATGTCTTTGCACAGCGATAGCTATAAAGATGCTGCTAAGCTTGATGCTTGGTCAACATTTTATAAACTACCTAAACGTTGCCGTAAAAAAGGGATAGGGTCGGCCGACTTTGTGTGGTGCAGCGAATATAGGGGGAAGCAAAAAGATCTTTTTGAAGCACAGTGGAAAGAGCACCCATAAATATGTTTAAAACTAAATTACGCGTGGTGTTTGTATTTTTTGTGCTGCTAATTGCGTCGGCACTTATTGCTAATCATTTTACTGGACGGGTATTTAATTATAGTGACCCAATTGGTGAGGTTAAACGCATATATAACTATCTAGCATCGCAAATAGTTACTGAGCCTTTAAGTACAAAACGGCCCGAAAAAGTAAGCACAACGACATTGCAACATACGTTAGTATCTGCCGATAATCACTTATCACAAGTTAACAATACGCGTTGCGTAGATGTATCGTTAGGTGAGGTTAAATATAAACGTAATGGCGATATATTTACGTGGACCGACAGTGAGGGCGTTCCTCATTTTAGTGATAAAAAGCCTGACTTTGCAGTAGCAACTTACAATCCTGATTTTGTTGAATCGCTAGATTATTTTGATCTTACTTTAAATACACCTAATTTACCGTCGTCATTTAATCAAGAGTTGCGCATTAAGCTCAATACGGTATTTAAGGCGTATGGCCAAGTAATTGGTGTGCATGCGCTTAAAAAGGTGAAACTAAACCTAACGGTTTTGGCTACTCGCAGTGCTTACGAGTCGGCAATAAAGCATCGCGGTGGTGACCCTAAAAACACTGCGGGTATGTATTTTCACGGGAGTAATTCTGCTTTTATTCATTATGATAATGGACAAAGTGCAATGCGTACGTCGGTTCATGAAGCGGTGCACGCCATAAATAAGGCTGTATTGGGTTACACACCAAGATGGCTAAATGAAGGGTTTGCGGAGTACTTTGAGCTGACTAAAAATAATATGCAAACAGGTATTGTTGAACCAAATAGATCGTGGACAAAGAATAACAATATTACTAAAAGTGTATTTACAATTAATTGGTTAATCGGCTTAGAGGATACGTGGAGAAAAGGCGATAACAGCAAACTTTATGCAAGTAGTTGGGCTGCTATTTATTTTTTAATGGATACACAAGCAGGTAGAGCTTTACTAAAAAATATAATGCTTACTGAGCAACAATCACCGTGTAGCAAGTTGTCTGCAAAAAAGTTAAAAAAAATGCTGTATACGCAATTACCAAATCTTAAGCGTGAGTATTCTCAGTGGTTAAAAATGCCTTTTAGGGCTCATAATTTTTAACCTGTCTGTATATTGATGAGGTTAATGAGCGGATTAGGGTTATTTATGCGTTATTCATAGTAATTTGAAATTAAAACCAAAGCGCGATGTAAAATCGCACCTACGCTTTGTTGAGCGCGGTGTTTGCATTGTTGTAGGTGAGATTTTATACCTCGCATGGTGTTTTATTGAAACCAAGAACAAAGCGCGATGTAAAATCGCACCTACGCTTTTGTTGAGAGTGGTGTTTGTATTGTTGTAGGTGAGGTTTTATACCTCGCATGGTGTTTAGGCATGCACAAGGTTGTAGCGAATAAACCCATCTACAAATTAAAAGCTGCGCTTTTCACGCAAGCAAGCTT
>NZ_BADY01000157.1:0-20780 GCF_000241185.1 Pseudoalteromonas sp. BSi20495 | reverse complement strand
GAAGTCGCCACTTTCTTCGACTAAGGCTTCATCAACGCTATCGTCTGTAGCCTGGTCAATTAAGCTATCAATGTCGTCTAAATCAAAATCATCTTTTTCTTCGACTAACGCATCAGGTGCAATGTCATCCGCAGCGTCATCAATTAAACTATCAATATCATCTAAATCAAAATCATCACTTTCTTCGACTAAGACTTCATCAACGCTATCGTCTGTAGCTTGATCAATTAAGCTATCAATATCGTCTAAATCAAAATCATCTTTTTCGCTTGAAAGACTATCTTCTGTATTACCTAAATCTGATTCAGTATTTGTTTGATCTAATAAGTCATCAATATCAAAATCATCATCTTCAGCGAGTTCTTCGCTAAGGGCGGCCATTTCATCATTCGATTCTAGGCTATTATCTTCTTCTATATCGTTTGTTTGTGGTGAGTCAAACTCCGATAAGCCATCATCTTCATTAAATAAACTATCTAAATCATCATTACTTAAAATATCATCACTATTTGATGATTCTAGTGGCGAATCTAAATCAATATCACCTTCTGGGCTATCATCAGGTGATTTATCGAAATCTTGTTGCATGAAAATATCAAGTTCATCGTCTTCAATATTTTCATCGTCAAAAACAATATCATCGCTTAATAAACTTTCTAATTCATCCTGATCAAGTAGGCTATCAGACTCAGTAAAGTCCTCTAGGCTGTCATCAAAAGCAATATCACCATCCGGTAATGGGGTATCATCGTCCGGTAAGATATCATTTTCTAAACTATCATCTAGCTGAATACTTAAGTCATCAAGTGGTTCCGGGACGATAGGGTCTTCAATATTTTGAGTATCTAAATCGTCATCGTTTGCGTAGGTAGGTGTTTGTGGTAAAAAATCATCGTCGCTTTGGACATCATCTTTACTAGCCCGCTTGCGTAAGAACATCACAACAGCAAAAACAATCAATAACCCAGGAATAACCATCAATAATCCAAGAACAAAAGGATTAGATAAAAAAGATCCCAGATCAAATTCAGCTTCTGGCTCTATTTTCTCAGCCTTTTGCTGTTCTATCATTTCATTTTGTTTAATTATTAGTTCTTTTAACTGTTGCTGTATTTCACTGTCTTGACCGAGCTGCATACGCACATTTTCAAGCTCTTTGGAGATGCCCGTAAGCTGTTTTTTTAAATTATTATTTTCAACTAAAATTTCTTCTACGTTATCAACTGAACTTTTGAATTGTTGTTGAAGCTCAACTAACTTACTAGTTTGATCTGTTTTAATTTCTTTAATTTCTTTTTGTAATTCTTTTTTTGCGTCATCTACATCAACTTTACGAGCTTGAGTAACTTGAGTTTGAGCTGAATTAATTTCACTTTGCGTAAGCGTACCGTTTTTTTCTTTTCCCATAACGCATCATCTTGTTCAGAACGTTGTTTAGCGAGTTGTGTATTAACATTTCTAATTTCAGCTAGAGTAGGAATTTTTAAATAGGCACCACTTTGCATGTGGTTAAGGTTTTGCTCTAAAAATGAATTAGGATTTTTGTTATACAAAGCCTGCATAACTTGATAAATGCTAACCGAGTTGTCCGGGCGTACCTTAGCCGCTATACGCCAAAGCGTATCCGTCGGTTTTATTGGCCCAATAGATCGCCCTTGCGCACCATAGTCAGCGCCCTTTGGCCCCTTTAACTGGGTACTGTCTTGAGAGTAAACTGATGTTACTATCAATGCAGACGCTAATATAATAAGTGTAGCTAAACCGCGCATGCTGATCCTTTAATGTTTAAATGTTAACGCAGCACCGAGAAAGTTAAGTGCATAAACATTGATTAATCTTGCTTTTATCAGTCAAATGACTGATTCACATTTGTTATTACAATCTATTTTTGTTGCAAGCTCTATTCCAATTACAAACTATAAACCAGTTCAGGAGTAATATCCATTGCAACACATTGAAAATAAATACCTAAAAACATTATTAATAATATAAATTTATCGAGGATTATCAGTAGGTTTATATACTTCGTGAGATAAGTGGCAAAAAAATGGCGGTAACCCGAATAAAAAGCGGCAAACAATTGGTGCTTACCGCTTCTAAACTAATCGTTAGCTATAAAATATTACATGTAATTAGCAATAAGTTCTTCTGCAATTTGTATACTGTTAGTTGCAGCGCCTTTACGCGTGTTGTCACTTACAACCCACATATTTAAACCATGAGGGTGCGAGATATCAGCTCGTAAACGACCAATATAAACAGTGTCATTTCCACTTGCATCAGATACTGCCGTTGGATAATCACCTTCATCGTCAATCAACTCAACACCTGGGGCATCTTTTAAAAGTTGCTTAACATGCTCAAAGTCATAAGGCATACGCGTTTCAATATTAATTGATTCAGAATGTCCAAAAAATACAGGCACACGTACGCATGTAGGATTTACAGCAATAGTCGTATCACCCAAAATTTTATGGGTTTCATTTACCATTTTCATTTCTTCGCGTGTGTAGCCGTTCTCTTCAAAGCTATCAATTTGAGGAATAACGTTAAATGCTATTTGCTTTGGAAAAACTTTATTATCCATAGGACGAGCATTCATTAAATTAGCAGTTTGTTTTGCAAGTTCATCAACCGCTTCTTTACCTGCGCCCGATACAGCTTGGTAAGTAGATACATTGATACGGTCTATTCCGTAAGCATCATAAATTGGTTTAAGTGCTAGCATCATCTGAATAGTTGAACAGTTAGGGTTAGCGATAATATTACGATTTCTAAAATCAGCTAGGCTTGACGCATTAACTTCTGGCACTACTAATGGGATTTCAAAATCATTTCTAAAGTGTGATGTGTTATCAATTACAATACAGCCGGCGTCTGCTGCAATAGGTGCATATTTTTCAGATACACTGCCACCAGCAGAAAACAAACCTATGTGCGCTTGGCTAAAGTCAAAGCCTTCAACATCTAATACTTCAATGGTCTCACCACGAAACTTTATATCTTCACCCGCGCTGCGGCTGCTAGCAAGTAAAAAAAGCTGATCAACAGGAAACTTACGGTCTGCTAGCGTTTCAATGATTTGACGGCCTACTAAACCAGTAGCGCCAAGTACGGCAACGTTATATTTTTGCGACATATTTCTTCCTCTATAAACGACATTAAAACAACATCGTTAGTTAAATAACTATTTAGCTATGGTAAAACCAAGTTGACTAAGTGCAGCTAGTTGTGAGCTATCACCTTGTATCGACAAGGTGCTAAATTCTCGTCTTACCGGATAGCTTTTTCGTAAACTATCAAAACCATCACTTTCTAAGTGGCGAAGTAAAATACCATCATCACGGCGAACGTCGTAAATTAAATGCACTAAACGGGCAACATCCTGCTCATTGAAGTTTGGCGTAATAACCGATTGTGTAATAGCTGGAGTAGGTAAAAAATCATTCAACGATTTACTCGCATCGACACTTTTCAGTTCACACAGTTTTTGATACAGCATTTGTGTACCACGAGCTTTGCCTTCAAGCGTATGACCCGCAATATGCACACTGGCGTAGCGAACATGTTCTAGTAATTCAGTTAAAATATTGGGCTCTTTTTCCCATACATCAAGCACTAAATCCAGATCGGCTCCCGCTTCCATTACCTCAAGCAACGCTTGGTTATCAATTACATCGCCTCGGCTTGCATTAATCAGCGTAAGCCCTGGCTTAAGTGCTTTTAATCGCTCTTTACCCATCATGTGCAGCGTTTTATGCTCGCCACTTTTAACAAGGGGAACGTGAAAAGTAACAACATCTGATCTTGCTAATAACTCATCAAGCGCTATGTGATCTTGTAGTAAGCCTTGTTCGTGCTTAATTGGATCGCATAACAGTACATCAACATCTAGTGCTTTTAATTTTTCAGCTAAACACGTACCAATGTTGCCCATCCCGACGATACCTATTGTTTGACCACACAATGGGCGCGCATTTTCTTGGCTTAATGCAAATAAGCTACTAATTACATATTCAGCTACCGCAACGGCATTACAACCAGGCGCGCTAGTAAAAGCGATATCTCTATCATGCAGTAATTGCGTATCAATATGGTCAATGCCAATTGTGGCTGTACCCACAAAGCTAAGCTTATTAGCTTGTGACAACAGCTCATAATTAACATTGGTCACTGAACGAGTAAGGAGTACATCTACATCAATTAATTGTTCAGGGGTTAATTTACGACCATCAAAACGCTCAACCTCACCAAAGTCTGCAAAGTACTGCTCAACTAAAGGCATATTTTGATCGGCAAGAATTTTCATTACAGAGTCCGTTTGGCAATTAAGAGGCGCTATTGTAGCGAACAACCTAGCCTTTACACAAACTAAAAAGCGAGGGCTTGTTGACCTTTCAGGATTAAAATTTGCTCGTTCTAGGGGCAATTTAATTGCGGCATGAGGTTGTAACTTAGTGGGCTAAGTAAAAATCGAGCAAAGCTTCCGCCCCTTACCTACACCCATTTAGGCAACAAAGAGTAAATTTCCCCTAGGGCGAACGCAAGGACAGTGTATGTTTAACCTCGAAAATAAACAGGATCTAGTCAGTCCATTTTTGAAAAAATCACCTTTAAAGGATCATATTAAGCTTTTGGATTACCGGTCAATTTAGAGAGGATTTATCACAGTATTATATTTTTAACCTGTGAGCTTAATAACGACACCGCTGTATATTTAATTTCTAAAGATAAAAATGTGTTGAAGTAACTCCCTAAAAAATGCAGCTCATCTAGACGAGCTGCATTTAATCAAAAGTAACTTTGAAGGATTACTTTACTATTTTATCTTCGTTTACTTCAACAACCTCAGGCGAGGCTTCTGTAGCATCTTCTTGCGTAACTTCAACGTCCGCTTTAACCGCAATCGCTGCATCCACAGTTGCTTGCTCACCAGCTATATCGGCTTGTAAAACAGTGTAAAAAGTAGCACTAGAGCTTGCCATTGTTACCAGTGATTCACATGGTGCAAAATTAGCATCGCTGTTAGCCAATGTAGACATATCAGAGCTTATTTTACTTGCGCCTAATTTATCCATATAGCTAAACGGGCCACCTAAAAATGGTGGGAAACCAATACCAAATATTGCACCAATGTCGCCATCACGTGGGCTGGCAATAATGCCATCATCTAAACAGCGTACTGCTTCGTTAAGCATTTTCGATACACAACGCTTAGCAATTTCGCTTTTGTTTAAACGTGGAGCTGGGGTAACACCCAGTAGTTCGTAAACTGACTCATCAACCTTTTTGCCTTTTTTGTCGTACTCATAAAAACCACGACCTGATTTACGGCCAAGGCGTTTTGAATCAATCATACGCACAAATGCATCAGGGCCTTTAAAACGCTCACCTAATTCTTTTTCAAGAATTGGGGCAATTTTAGAGCCAATATCAATACCTACTTCATCAAGTAGAGCCAGCGGTCCTACCGGAAAGCCAAACTCGACTAGGGCTGCATCAATCTTTTCAATTGGCTCACCCGCAAGCATTAAGTTAGCTGCTTCGTTTAAATAAGGCGCTAAAATACGGTTTACGTAAAAACCAGCCATGTCTTTTACAACAATTGGCGTTTTACCTTGCTTACGTGCAAAGTTAACAACGCGAGCAATGGTCTCTTGAGACGTACCTTCGTGTGGAATAATTTCCACTAATGGCATTTTTTCCACTGGTGAAAAGTAATGCAAGCCAATTACATTTTCAGGACGTGCTGCCTGCGCTGCAATTTGCGATATTGGTAATGATGACGTGTTACTTGCAAAAATTGTATTTGCTTGGCATTGCTGCTCTACGTCTGCAACCATACCTTGCTTAAGTGCAAGATCTTCAAACACCGCTTCTATTACTAAATCAATGTGTTTAAAGCCACTGTAGTCAGTTGTACCTGTAATACGGTTCATCGTTAACTGCACATCAGCTTTAGATATAATACGACGTTTAAGGCGCTTATCTAAAATTTTATAGGTGTAGCTCATTGCATTACTAATGCCCTGCTCTGCTACATCTTTAATACGTACCGGTACTTTAGCTTTAACAGCACTTACGTGCGCAATGCCTGCGCCCATTAGTCCACCACCTAAAACAGCAGTTTTGCTTATTGCGGGTGCGTCATCATTGCGCCACTCTTTTTTCATTTCAGTGGTTGCAAAGAAAATACCGCGAAGCGCTTTAGATTCGTCACTCATTACAAGTGTTGCAAAGCTTTCAGCTTCTGTTTTATACGCTTTTAGCTCATCAAGCTCTACACTAGCACGCACTGCTTTAATAATAGCGAGTGGTGCTGGGTAGTGCCCGCCCGTTTTTTTAAGTACGTTTTCTTTGGCTTTTTTAAAGATAAAGTTACGACCAAACGGGTTTGACTCTAATAATTTACTAATATTGTCGAGCTTTGGCTCTTTTGCTTGTGGCTTTTTCTTAGTCGCAAATTCTTTTGCAACTTTTAACAGCACACTGTGCGGTACGCAATCATCAAGCACGCCTGCTTTTTTAGCTTGCTTAGGGCGAATTTGTTTACCTGTTAGCATCCACTCTAGTGCTTTTTGAATACCAACAATTTTAGTTAAACGCTGCGTGCCGCCGCCACCTGGTAGTAAACCAAGTTGCACTTCTGGTAAGCCAATTTTTGTTAAATCGCTGTCGGTACCAACACGGTAATCACACGCTAAAGCAAATTCTAAACCACCACCTAATGCAGCGCCATGAATCGCACTTACTGTAGTGTATGGCAGTTTTGTCATATCAAAAAAAGCTTGATGGCATAGTTCGCTAACCGCTAGCGCATCTTCACGCTTTTGAACGCTATCGAGCATTTTTACATCGGCGCCCGCGATAAAGTTATCGCTTTTCCCGCTTATAAATACCATGCCTTTTACATTTTGCGACTTAGCGTCTTCTAATAATGCTTTCAAGTCATCGGCAAAACTACTGCGCAGGGTATTCATTTTCTCCCCTGGCACATCAATAGTTACAACGGCGATTTTATTTTCATCTACCGCTAAATTAAATACTGAATCTGTCATTACGCACTCTCCAATACAAAGGCTGCACCTAAACCACCAGCAGCACACGCTGTTGTTAATGCTAAACCGCCACCACGACGTTTAAGCTCGTGTAAGCTTTGCGTAATTAAGCGTGCACCTGTTGCTGCAAATGGGTGACCATATGCTAAAGAGCCGCCGTTAACGTTAAACTTATCCATGTTAATTTCGCCAATTGCTTTGCTGCGACCCAAATGCTCTTGTGCAAATTTGTCTGAGGCAAACATTTTCATATTGGCAAGTGTTTGCGATGCAAACGCTTCGTGCATTTCAATTAAATCTAAATCAGCAAGCGTAATACCCGCTCTATCTAGCGCAATAGGCGTTGAATGAGCTGGGCCCATTAACATGTCTTTTTCTACGCCAATTGCCGAAAATGCAAAGCTACGTACGTAACCTAGTATTTCGTAGCCAAGTGCTTTTGCTTTGCTTTCGCTCATCATAAGTACAGCCGCTGCACCATCAGTTAATGGTGTTGCATTTGCGGCGGTAACAGTACCGTGCTGACGGTCAAAAACAGGCTTAAGCTTTGCGTAGCCTTCAACCGTTGAGTTTTTACGAATGTTATTATCTTCTTCAATAAAGCTTTTATATGGCGGTAAATGCGCCGTCATTACTTCATCTTTTAACTTACCATCAGCCCATGCTTGCGTTGCAAGTGAGTGAGAACGATGCGCTAATGCATCTTGATCTTCACGGCTAATATTATGTGTTTTAGCCATTTGCTCAGCAGTTTGCCCCATTGAAAGGCCTGTTGAATACTCTGCTACAGCAGGTGGCACTGGTAATAAGTCTTTTAAACGCAGTTTTGAAAATATTTTTAAGCGTTGACCAAGCGTACGCGCTTTATTTAAATCAACTAAGCTGCCTGCTAGCTTTTTACTAACACCAATTGGCAGTACTGATGACGAGTCTGCGCCGCCTGCAATACCTACACTTACAGATCCCGCCATAATAGACTCAGCTACATTAGCAATAGCCTGAAAGCTGGTAGCACATGCGCGCGATACAGAATATGCATCAACCGATACCGGCATACCTGTACCCAATACAATTTCACGTGCAATATTTGGCGCTTCTGGCATTTGTACTACTTGACCAAATACAAGTTGATCAATTTCTGACTTATTGAAATTTAATCGTTCAAGCATTTCGTTAACCACCAATTTACCCATATCAAGTGCTGGTACATGGTGAAACGCTGTTGCTTGTTTTGCAAAAGGTGTACGTAAGCCGCTAACGATGGCAATACGGTCGCCCTTTGGTGTTTTTAGTATGTTTTGCTCAGACATTTATGCTCTCCCGCTGACAGGTCTGACCTGTTTGTTTTCCTCGATTCTAAACAACCCGTGCCCTAAAGCCAATAGATAAACACAAATTTATATAAACAGTGTTTAATTACGATTATCACAATAGGCTTTTTTAGACGCATTTACAAAGTTTTGTGGTACGCTAAAAATCGTTAAGAAATAACGAACTATTTTAAAAAATACAGTCTAACCCTTGAGTTACTCAATTATAAACCTTATAAATAGGTCAGTATTTATCACCTAGCACTATTAGGTACAAACCCAGCTGACGAGGACAGTCCACTTATTATGGCAGCTAACGCATTTTCACAATTAAAAACGTACTTAGATACACAAATCATTGGCCAGCCAGAGCTTACACAAGCGCTACTTATTGCTATTTTAGCTGATGGTCACTTATTAGTAGAAGGCCCTCCTGGGCTTGCAAAAACACGTGCAGTTAATGCACTTGCTAAAGGCATTGAAGGCTCATTTCAGCGCGTACAGTTTACGCCAGATTTATTACCAGCTGATGTAACAGGTACCGACATTTACCGCCAACAAACTAGCGAGTTTGTATTTGAAAAAGGGCCTCTTTTTCACAACCTAATTTTAGCTGACGAAATTAACCGCGCACCAGCCAAAGTACAATCAGCACTATTAGAAGCCATGGCAGAGCGACAAGTTACCGTGGGTAAAAATACCTATCCGCTTAGCGAACTGTTTTTAGTTATGGCAACGCAAAACCCGCTAGAGCAAGAAGGGACTTACCCGTTACCAGAAGCCCAGCTGGATCGCTTTTTACTGCACCTAAGTATTGACTATCCTGGCGCAGAGCATGAGCTTGATATACTGCGTTTAACGCGCGGTGAAGCGCTTAATGAACAACAACCGGTAATGCAAAAAATTAGTCAAAGCGACTTATTTGCAGCGCGTAAAGAAATATTAGGCCTTTATTTAGCAGAGCCACTTGAGCAATATTTAGTACAACTTATTATAGCCACCCGTGAAGGCGCTAAATTAGACGCACAACTTGGTAGCTGGATTGAGTTTGGTGCAAGCCCGCGTGCAACAATAGCACTTGATAAATGTGCTCGTGCTCATGCATGGCTTCAAGGCCGTGATTTTGTAGCACCTGATGATATTCAAGCTGTTGTGCATAATGTACTGCGTCATCGCATTATTTTAAGTTACGAAGCCCAAGCCGATGGCATTACTAAAGATCAAGTAATAAGCCGTATAGTTGAACTTGTAGCCGTACCATAAGTTATGCAAAAACAATTAGAAACCCAAGCATGGCTCAAACAGAGCCATAGCCACGGTGTTAATTTAGCACTCAAAGAGCTGATGTATTACAAAGCCAAAGCGCAATTGCTTGAACTTGCCCCTAAGGTAAAAATAAAAAACACCTTAACAGGGCAATACCTTGCACCGCACAAAGGCCGAGGAATGGAATTTGCCGAAGTGCGACATTATCAGCAAGGTGACGATATTCGCTCTATTGATTGGCGAGTTACTGCGCGTACCGGCGAGACTCACACAAAGCTCTTTCAAGAAGAAAAAGAGCGCCCTGTGTTTGTATTTACTGATTTTTCAAACTCAATGCTGTTTGGCTCAAAGTTACTATTAAAGTCGGTGCAAGCTGCGCATATAAGCGCTCTTGTTGCATGGTCGGCGTGTCAGCGCGGCGATAGAATTGGCGGTATTGTGTTTAATCAGCACTCGCATTTAGAGCTAAAACCCAGTGCCCGTGAAAAAGCAGTGCTTAAGCTTTGCCATAATTTATGCGATAACCACCAGCAAGCGCTTAACAATATTGATAAAACAGCCCCTAACAACTTTAGCGATAACCTAAAGCGCCTTAATCATTTAGCAAAACCAGGTAGCTTAGTGTATTTAGTGTCTGATTTTAATGCTCTGGATGATGCCAGCTTTAAGCAACTTGAAATATTAAGCCGCCACTGCGAGCTTATTGGTTGCCACATAAGCGATCCGTTTGAGCATCAGTTACCTGCGTTTAAGCAAGCCGTTACTGTTAATGCAAATGGTCAAGACTTTGCCCTACCATTAATGGATAACAGCTTTAGAGAACGTTTTGCTAAAAATGCTGAGCAAGCATTTAGCGCGCGCTTTAATCGCCTAACTAAATCGGGTCTTAATTTAATATCATTCAATGCAGCAACACCGCTTGAGCTGCAATTAGTGAGAAAATAACCATGCAAACCAATCCACTCGATGGCCTGCACGATATAATAGCGCCAAGCCAAGTTAATTGGTGGCCACTCACCCCTGCTTGGTGGGTTATTATTGCACTGCTGTTTTTAGCACTGTGCGCAGCTATTTATATATTTTATAAAAAACATAAATTTAAAAAGCCTAAACGCTACGCAATACAATTGAGCCAAAGTGAGCAAAACCCTCAGCAACTGCATATTATTTTAAAACGTTTAGTGATTGAATATTACGACAAGCGACTTGCTGCGCAATCTACCTCTAAGTGGTGCACAACACTTAATATACTCACCGGTTTAAGCTTTACAGAACAAGAAATACTAAGCTTGTATAACCCCAGCCAAAAAGATACAACACTGTGCGAAAAATTTCGCCAAGGTATTAAACAATTTAAAATAAAGGAGTCAGTAAATGTTTGAATTTAGCTGGCCATGGTTATTTTTATTACTACCCTTGCCTTTATTACTTTTACTATTAAAACCCGCAGCAAGTAATGCCAGTACGCGTTTACGTATACCCAGTTTTGCAAAGCACAATTTAACCAGCCAAAGCATTGAGCCACACGCACGACGTTTAAATCCCCTCGAGTGGATAATTTGGTTATTACTTGTTACTGCCGCTGCCAATCCAACATGGTTAGATGAGCCAATTTCATTACCAAATGAAGGGCGCGATATAATGTTAGCAGTTGACTTATCAGGCTCGATGACCGAACAAGACATGGCTTATAATGGCCAATATGTTGACCGCCTTACCATGGTAAAAGCTGTACTCAGTGATTTTATAGAGCAACGTCAAGGCGACAGGCTTGGGCTGATATTATTTGGCGACACCGCGTTTTTACAAACCCCCCTTACGCGCGACGTTAAAACAGTAAGTAAAATGCTCAGCGAAGCGCAAATTGGTTTAGTGGGGCGCGCAACAGCCATTGGTGATGCATTGGGTCTTTCGGTAAAACGCTTTGCCAATAAAGATGAAAGTAACCGAATTGTGGTGCTATTAACCGACGGACAAAACACCGCTGGTAATTTAAACCCAGAAGATGCCCTACTGCTAGCTCGCGAAGAAGGGATTAAAGTGTACACCATTGGTGTTGGCTCAGATAATCCGCGCGGCTTTAGTCTCTTTAATGTGGGTGGCTCTAGTGGCAGTAATTTAGATGAAAGCTTACTTAAAAAGATTGCCGAGCAAACTGGCGGATTATACTTTAGAGCCAAAGATGTAGCTGGCCTTCAACAAATTTACGCAGAGCTTGATAAGCTTGAACCTATTAGCGCTGATGAACAAACATTTCGCCCACAAAGCTCATTATTTTACTACCCGTTACTTATCGCTATTTTACTTATTAGCTTAAAAGTAATGCTTAGTACACTGCGTGCATTAAAGGAGCCAAACTAATGGATTTTGAATTTATTCGCCCCGCTCTTTTATGGTTACTCATACCTGCTGTGGCATTATTTTTTGTTGCCTTAATTAAGCATAAAAAAACGACTAGTGAGCAGCTAATTGCACCTCATTTAGCACAATTTATAATGAGCGAAGCAAATACTAAAGCCAGCCAGCCACTTTGGTTAGTTGCTTTGTTTTGCAGCCTTGGCATTTTATTTAGTGCTGGGCCTAGTTTTGAGAAAAAACAAGTTCCTGTATTTCAAAGTAAAAGTGCCCGTGTAATTGTTATGGATATGTCGTACTCAATGTACAGCACCGACATTTTGCCAAATCGTTTAATGCAATCACGCTTTAAAGCGCTTGATATGATTGAGCTATTTAAAGAAGGTGATACCGCGCTTGTAGCTTACGCAGGCACGGCCTATGTAATTTCACCACTAACAAACGATGCCACAACACTCAGTAATTTAATTCCAAGCTTAAGCCCTGAAATAATGCCAGACAAAGGCTCAAACGTTTTAGCGGGTCTTGATATGGCCAAAGAGCTATTAACGCAAGCGGGTTATATTGATGGCGACATTATTTTAGTGACCGACGGTATTGACCAACAAGAACAAAGCGACGTTAGTAGCTTTACCAGTAACACCCAATATAGATTAAATATATACGGTGTAGGTACCGCTCAAGGCGCACCAATTAAGTTACCTGAAGGCGGCTTTTTGAAAGACAGATACGGCCAAATCGTAGTACCTACAATTAATGCCTCTCAGCTTAAAAATTTAGCATCAAGCAGTGGTGGTAAATTTGCTAGTTACCAACCTAGCAATAGCGATATAAATACGTTTGCTCCAAATGCACAGAGTGAATTATTGAAAGACGAAAAACAAAGCCACGCACTTTGGCGAATAGATGCAGGTATATATGGACTCTTGCTATTACTGCCATTTGGTTTGTATTTATTTAGACGCGCTGCCTTGTTAGGCGCATTTTTAGCTTTTGGTTTTTTACCGCAGCAAAATGCGTATGCCGTAGAGCTCCCTACTCTTTTGCAAAATGCAGATCAACGTGCATTGCAGGCTTACAATAATAAAGAATACGATGCAGCAACACAGGCGCAATCGAGTGAGTTAAAAGGCGCGGCACTTTACCAGCAAGGTAATTTTGATGCTGCACTTAATGAGTTTAGTAATGATAAGTCGGCTACCGGTTTATACAACTACGGTAATGCCCTTGCCAAAGCTGGCAAATTTGAGGACGCAATTGAGGCGTACAAACAAGCCCAAACCTTACAAGATGACTTTACGCAAGCAGCCGATAACCAAGCCTTAGTTGAGCAATTACTAAATCAACAAGAGCAACAAAACCAGCAAGATCAGCAAAGCGACGGCGACGACTCTCAAGACCAAGATGATAGTCAGAAAAAAGATGAGCAAAACCAAGGGCAAAATTCTGAACAGTCAAAACAGGATCAGCAACAAAATGGTGATAAAAGCGATTCTGAAAAAGGCGAAAACGAAAGTCAAAGCCCGAGCGATGAAAAATCAGATAAAGAGTCTGAACAATCAAAAGATCAACAAGGTGAGCCTGGCGAGCAATCAGATAAGCAAAATGAACCTGATATGCAAGCCCAGCCACAAAGCGAACAAGGGCAAAATAAAGACGCTGACCAGCCTAAAGAGGATGAGCAGCAACAAAGTAAGCCACAAGCTATGAGTGAGCAACCCGCCACTGATGAGCAAAAACAAAGTGCTCAGCAACAAGCGATGCAAGCCCAAGCAAGTGAGCTCACTAATGAAGAAAAAGAAAAAGCACAACAGCTTAATCAACTACTTAGAAAAGTCCCGGACGATCCGGCTATTTTATTACGGAATAAAATGCAATTAGAAGCCCAAAAAAGACAATATAAACGTCGCCCTACAGGAGTCGAAAAATCATGGTAATGCGATTATTTTGCTGTTTATTGCTATTAAGTGCGATGCCTTCGTGGGCTGCCACCAAATTAGAAGCCAGCGTAGATAAAAACCCTGTATTAGCGGGTGAATTTTTTATGCTTAGTATATCGGTAGACGATACAGTTAAAGGCGAGCAACCAGACACCTCATCGCTGTTAAAAGACTTTGTTGTAGGCCCGACGAGCTTGAGCTCTCGTACCAACATTATTAATGGCAGCATTAATAAACAAACTACGTGGTCGGTCAAATTAATGACTCGCACAGAGGGTGATTACACGATTCCGGCATTTAGCGTTGCAGGGCTAACCTCAGAGCCTATTAAATTAAAAGTGGCAAAACGCTCAGTTGATGCAGATAAAAATAACGAAATATTTTTAAAAACGTCGCTCTCGAGTAATTCATTATTTGTGCAAGAAGCCGGTGTTTACACTGTTAAGCTCTACCTTGCCAAAGAACTGCTTGATGGCAGCTTAAGCACACCAAGTATGGAAGACGCTCAGCTTACTCAATTAGGTAAACAAACCGAGAGCTATGAGTTGGTTGATGGCAAGCGCTACCTTGTTATTACTCGTGAGTATTTAATTCAGCCACAAAAAAGTGGTGCCTACACGATTGCAGGCCCTGCTTTTCAAGGGCGAGTACAACAAAATTACCGTCAATTAGAAGTATCCGCTCTTGGCGACGACCAGCAAATAGAAATCAAGCCAATTCCGAGTGATTATAAGGGAACGTGGTTACCAAGCGAGTTGGTTAATCTAGACGAAGAATGGCAACCTAACGACAACACCGTAGAAGTCGGGACGCCTATAACACGTACTATTACACTTACCGCGCTTGGTGTTACAAAAGAGCAATTACCTGAAATCTCTATGCCTACCATTGATGGCATACGCAGCTACCCTGATAAAAAAGAAAATAACAATGCAGTACGTGACGGACGTGTTGTATCGCAGCAAACTGCATCGTATGCATTACTGCCGCAAAAACCAGGTACTTACACTTTACCTGAAATACAGCTGCCTTGGTTTAATACTAAAATGAACCGTATTAGCGTAGCTACATTACCCAAGCGTACTATAACTGTTACACCTAGTAGTACAGCTATTAGCCCAACAACTAACAGTAATCAACAAACTATCGATACGCTAACATCTTCGCCAAATAATAATGTAGATGCTGCACAGTTAGAATCAATGCAAGTACAAAAAAATATACCATTGTGGCTTATTGCTGTTGCGATATTAGGTTATGTTTTATGGATTGTGACTGTAATTTTTTATTGGTTTAACCGTTCTACTAGCAATACCACTAAGAAAGTACAATCAACTGCGGATATAATTAACCAACCAAGCTTAAAAAAGCTGGTTGCGGTAGCGAAATCAAACGATAATAAAGTGTTTTATAATGAGCTTAATAATTATGCTGTTCTGGTTACGAATAAAAATGTGGGCGCAATTGATGAACTATGCTGCATTGTAAACAATAGTGAGTTAAATAACTATATTATGCAATTGCAGGCACAGCTTTACAGTAACAGAACTACAAACTGTGATCTTAATGCTATTATTAAAATTCTTGAGAACTATCAAACTCAAGCATCTAAATCACAACGTACTGTATTAAAAGACCTTTATCACTAAAAACAATATACGCAGGTCTTTTTTGCAATAAATAATAATTTTAAAATTAAAAAAGTGCTTATGCTTGGAAAGAAAAAATCAAACAATCAGGTCTTAATCGATATGGCAGAGAAACAAAAGCGTTATGAAGCCTTGGTCCACGTTTACAATAAAGAGCTTTATCGCTTTGCTTATTGGCTATGTCGTGATCCGCACATAGCAGATGATCTAGTACAAGAAACGTTTTTACGCGCTTGGCGTTCACTCGACTCTTTACTTGATCAAAAAGCAGCTAAACCCTGGTTGCTTACTATATTACGAAGAGAAAACGCACGCCGATTTGAACGTAAACAGTTTGATTATAGCGACGTAGAAAACGATACGCTTGTTGATGAAACCAGCCACTCATTAGATGATGAAATGGAACAAACGGTTATTCAACGCCAGATTGCACTGCTATCTGATGAATACCGAGAGCCGTTATTACTGCAAGTTGTAATGGGCTGCTCTGGTGAAGAGATTGCAGACATACTTAATTTAAATAAAAACACGGTAATGACCCGTTTATACCGTGCCCGAAATCAACTTAAAGAGGCTTTAAGCCGTGATGATGAACAACTTAAAGGGGCATCAAAATAATGGATGAACTTGAGTTTCGTCGCCGCACTATTGCGCAGCCAAACGACATTGACAAGGAGCTTATGGAGTTTGCTGACAGTAATCCTGAGCGACAAAGTTTTATTAACGATATGAAAGATTTTGATAAATTTATTCAAGATTCTTTAGACATACCTGTGCCTGAAAACCTTGCAGATCGCATTCTTTTAAACACATCGTTAAAAGAAAAAGCACTACAAGAAGAACAAGCAACAGGAAAAAATGTAGTTGATGCCCGCTCGCGTTTTAAGCTTGACCGCGTGCATCTTGCGTTAGCAGCATCTTTTGTAGTGGCGATTAGTGCCTTCTTTTTTAGTACAGAGCAAAATATTGCACACGAAGCGGGTGAACATGCACTAGCTCATGTGTACTACGAAATTAGTGCGCTTGATAAAAAAGAGCCCATTAGCTTGCAAAGTGTAAACGATAAGTTAGCTGTTTTAGGCGGTCATATTGATGAACTTCCTGGTGCAGTCACTTACGCTATGTTTTGTGATTTTAAAGGCGAAAAAGGCCTGCATTTAATATTTGAATCTGACTTTGGCCCTATGACCGTATTTATAGTACCTTCTGAAAATCAATCATTTGGATTTGGTGATGATGATTTTAAAGATGAGCGCTTTGAAGGCCATATCAACCGAGGTTCACAAGCTGATACTATTTTAGTGGCAAGTGTTGGAGCACCTTTAGATACTTATAACGAACGCGTTACAGGCGCCATTCGTTGGCTTTAAAAAAACAAATTTACCGCTTAGTTTCTACTGAGCGGTTTTTTTATTAAATACCCTATAATAAACCCTCCCTTTTATACCTAAAAACTCTTATTTATAAACTAATTAATTAAATTCCTCATGAAAGTAAATTATAATCGCGGCTCGATTAAAATTAAGGAATTTCATGAAGAATATCATCGTTATTTTTTCACTATTGGCATTGTTATGTACTGCCAGTTTTGATGCACACGCACGTAAAAAATTTGGCAGCAGTAAACGCGGAAAAACGCCTGCAACACAACAAACAGCGCAAAAACAAAAAGCTGATACAACAACCCCAACGGCTGCCCCAAAAGCTAAATCAAATAAAAAAGGCATTATGGCAGGCGTTTTAGGTGGCCTTTTAGCGGGTGGCTTAATTGCAGCAATGCTAGGCGACAATTTTGAAGGTTTTCAGCTATTAGAAATGATTTTATTAGCTGGCGGGCTCTTTATTTTATTTAAGCTAGTAACGGGCTTTTTACGTGCTAATCGCGCCCCACAACTTGCAAATGCCAGTGCAGGTACAAGTGCTCAGCAAAATGTTTTTAAACAAGCACCTATCGAGCAACCAACAAGTACAGGCTTTGCAAGCAGCGCCCCACAAGGTGAAAGTGTGCCTTTTAATTTACCACCTAACTTTGACGTTAATGGCTTTTTGCAAGGTGCCCGTAGTCATTACCATACGCTACAAACTGCATGGAACAATGCCGATTACACCACAATGGCTGAATACTTAAGCCCTGCACTTGTTGCCGAGTTTAAAGCTGAACGTGAAGCTATACAAAGCGTAGAAACAGAAGTGATGTTTATTGATGCCGAACTTGTGCGCGCAGATACAAACGCGCAATCGTGGCAGGTTAGTGTTCGCTTTAAAGGTAAGTACCGTGATTTAGGCGATAAAAAAGAAGAGCCTATTTTAGAAATTTGGCACTTAGAGCGTCTAATTTCAGACGACGCTCCATGGCTAATAGTGGGTGTTGAAGATTTAATTGATACTCAATAATTTTATATTGTGTAAAACACCGCGCTTTTAGCGCGGTGTTTTTTTATTTAAAAAACAATTGACTTACCACGTCCTGATGCTTCAGAAGCGGCATCTAATTGGCCCTCTTTATTAATAATAACGTGTAAGTCACCAAAGTGATTCTCATCTATGGTGTAACCCATTTTTGTAAGCTCTGCTTTTACGCTATCGGTTAAACCTATGTGTGTTCTAATTATATTTTTAGGCCATAGTTGATGATGAAAACGAGGGCTATTTACAACCTGCTCAGCAGTCATATCAAACTCTACCGCATTTAAGATAGATTCGTACACAGAGCTAATAATTGTTGTGCCACCAGGCGAGCCTGTCACCATTTTAACGGTGTTGTCTTTAAGGAGTATTGTAGGCGTCATAGAGCTAAGCATACGCTTGTGCGGCTGTATTTCGTTAGCTTTACCGCCTATTGCACCAAACACATTCATAACGCCTGGTTTGGCACTAAAGTCGTCCATTTCATCATTTAAAATAAACCCTGCACCTTCAACAACCACACCGCTACCAAACCCTAAGTTTATTGTGGTGGTATTTGCGACAGCGTTACCCATTTTATCAACGATTGAAAAGTGCGTAGTTTGCTCACTTTCTTTAAGGCCCGGTTTAATACTTTCAGTAGTCGAGATCGCGGTTAACGAAATGCCATTACTTCGCTCTTTGAGGTAGTTAATATTAGTTAATGCGCTGACTGGTACATCAAAAAAATCAGGATCGCCTAAATACTCCGCCCTATCTGCAAATACACGTTTACCTATTTCAGAAAGTAGGTGTACATACTGAGTAGAGTTATGCGCTAAGCCCGCATCTGGTTTTTGTAACTCATACATTTTAAGCCACTGTAAAATAGCAATACCACCTGAACTCGGCGGTGGCGAAGTAAGTACTTCATAACCATTCCAACTCGCTTTAATAGGTGTACGTGATTTAGCGGTATAATTTTTTAAATCATCTTGATTAATAATACCACCATGCTGGTGCATAAATTTAGCAATAATATTTGCAGTTTCGCCTTTATAAAACCCATCTTGGCCGTTATCACGGATACGCTTTAACGTTACCGCTAACTCGGGTTGCTTAAAGACTTTATTGGCTTTTACATCAGCAAAATATTTTTCAAAGTTTACATTTATTTTTTGCTCTTTTAGATGGGCTATATAATGGCTAACACCTTTTGCTAACTTAGGCGGAACGACAAACCCTTGCTCAGCCAACGTTACAGCAGGCTGTACTAGTGTTTCCCACTTTAAAGTGCCATGCTTTTGATGGGCAAGCCACATACCCGCTACACTGCCAGGTACACCGCTTGCGTGAATGCCATATATTGATTTGTTTGCAATAACATTACCTTGATCATCTAAATACATATCACGATGAGCCGCTGTTGGCGCTGTTTCGCGATAGTCTATAAAATCGCCCTTGCCATCTTTTTGAATAAGCATAAATCCCCCGCCGCCAATATTGCCGGCTTCAGGAAGCGTTACTGCAAGTACAAATTGTGCCGTTATAGCCGCATCAACAGCATTACCGCCTTGCTCTAATATACTTTTAGCAGCATCGGCACTGAACGAGTCAGG
The DNA here is from genome assembly GCF_000241185.1 of Pseudoalteromonas sp. BSi20495. Lineage (NCBI taxonomy): Bacteria > Pseudomonadati > Pseudomonadota > Gammaproteobacteria > Alteromonadales > Pseudoalteromonadaceae > Pseudoalteromonas > Pseudoalteromonas sp. BSi20495. The sequence continues at coordinate 1,198 of NZ_BADY01000157.1, read as the reverse complement.
CATTGCGACCGCGCTTTGTGATAAAGGCTGCGCTAAAACACTAAAAGCAGCGAACTGTAAAACCAGCACACTTTTGACGATTAATTTACGTGGTGAAAAAAACAATCCCATACAACATCCTTAATTTATTATTTTTGTTGCCCATATTAATGCACGTCATTTAAAGACAGGTCAATCTTTATACTATTGATATTTAATCATCTTCAAACTTTTTTTGAATAAAGCACCGCTGGTAAATCGCCTTGCTCATCTGTATGTGTGTAATTTTTTATAAATTGCAGACCTAACTTTTTCATTATTTTTATAGAGGCTGTATTATCTTTGAGTGCCGTTGCACTTATCGCCTTAACGTCATCTTGTTTTATAAGTTCATCACATAATGCTAAAGCCGCCTCGGTTGCATAACCATGCCCCCAACTTGATTGCTTAAAACGCCAGCCTATTTCAATATCACCGTAATTTGGTGCATCACTAAAAAAATCCATAGGCCTTATTAATACCCAGCCTATAAATGTATTGGTTTGCTTTATAGTAATACTCCACAGCCCCCAGCCTTTTAGCTCATTTCGATATGCGAGCATACGAGGTACTCCCTCATTTTTTATTTGCTCTAAAGAGGTAGGCACACCTCGCGTTAAATACTGCATTACAGCTGGGTCTTGGTCGAGCTCAAATAATTGAGGCCAATCATGCTCATTCATTAATTTGAAATTTAATCGTTTTGTTACGGGGGCGTTCATTTTCATTGCTGTATAGTCTACCTTGAATTAATTATCAGTCTCTAAAGGAGATAGCACATGAATAAATTAGCAGGTTTAGCTTTATTAGGCACTTTAATTACATTAACTGGTTGTGAAGATGCCAACGAAGTAAAAGAAGATGCAAAAGATAAAAGCGCACAAATGCAAGAAAAGCTTGGTGATGCATGGAACGACGTTAAAGAGACAACTAACGATCTTAAAAATGACGAGTCTTTAAACGAGCTATTAGAGCAAAGTAAAACAATGGGCTTAGACATGTACGACGACGGCAAAGAGATTGCGGTTGACGCATGGGTTAAAAGCAAAGAAGCTGCTGGCGAATTAACTGAAAAAACCAAGCAAAAAGCGCAAGAAATTGCTGACGAAATTGAACAAGCGCGTAAAGAACATAACGAAGGTTAATTTTACCTTCAATAATAAAAAAGGAAAGCCTCGGC